>CAJTUD010000003.1:74358-93750 GCA_910579725.1 uncultured Oscillospiraceae bacterium
CGGCGCTGGTGGGCATCCGTGATGTGAACCGGCCAGGCTTGCAGCTGGTGGGCTTTTTCGACTACTTTGACCCCAGGCGCCTGCAAGTCATCGGAATGGCGGAAACCAAAATGCTGGAGGGCATGGAGCCGGAGCAGCGCAAAAAAAGCTTCTCCCGCCTGTTTGCCTATGACATACCGGCCCTGGTGGTTTCCCGGGATTTGGACATCTATCCGGAGTGCCTGTCCATGGCGCGGAAGCACCAGAGGACGCTTCTGCACACCGCGGATACGACGGTGGCGTTCACCACCAAGGTTATCGAGTACTTATCCCAAGCCCTTGCGCCCACCATTACTCGTCACGGCGGATTATTGGATATTTACGGCGAAGGCGTGCTGATTACCGGCGACAGCGGCGTGGGCAAGAGCGAGACGGCCATTGAGCTGATCAAGCGGGGACACCGGCTGGTGGCCGACGACGCGGTGGACATTCGCCGGGTGGCCGACCAGCTTTATGGCAAAGCTCCGGAGCTGATCCGGCACTATATTGAGCTGCGGGGCATCGGCGTGGTAAATGTCCAGCAGCTGCTGGGGATGAGCGCAGTGAAGGTGGAGTCCCAGGTAGATCTGGTGGTTCATCTGGAGCGGTGGAGGGAAGATAAGTTCTATGACCGCTTCGGCCTGGACGAGGAAAAGGTCAACATTCTGGGAATTGAGATTCCTATCATCACAATCCCCGTTCAGCCAGGGAGAAATCTGGCCACTATTGTGGAGGTGGCCGTTATGAACAACCGGCACAAAAAATTTGGCTTCAACGCCGCCCAGGAGCTGGCGGACGAGTTGGAACGCCATGCGCAGGGAGGATAATTCATGGCTTTTGACAGAGAGGAGTGCCAGCGGCTTTTTGAGAAATACTCCAAGAAGCTGCGGCTTGTACCACAGTGGGATGTAAAGCTTCAATTTGTGGAGGACCCTGCGTGGCGGAAAACCGGGGATATTAAAATCGACTGCACAGACCGCAAGGCCATCCTGCTGCTGAACGCGGACAACCCCAAACAGGACAGCGCTGAGGAGGTCATTATTCACGAGCTGATGCACATCAAGATGTACCCTCTGGATCAGGTGACGGAGTCTTTGATAACCAGTCATTTTGAGGAAGGGACGCCAGCCTGGAATTTTGCGTATACGCAATTTTTCACGACTCTGGAGCAGACAGTGGAGGAGCTGACCAAGTGCTTCCTTCTGGAATTCGGGGAGGACCGCGAGATGTCCTTTGGCAGATGTGAAAAGCAAAAGTCTTTTAATGAACTGTATGACGGATTGAACAACATTCAGTGACCAGGGGAGGAGATCATGTATGTATTACATCGGCATTGACATCGGCGGCACCAATCTGAAAGCGGGACTTGTGGACGAAACCTATCATATTACCGCCACCAAAAAACAGCCTCTGCAATTCACCTCCATGGAGCAGATGGGGGAGACTCTGGCAAGGATGGCCATTGGACTGGTAGAGGAAAACAACGTGCCCCGGGAGCAGGTGGCCTCGGTAGGCATGGGTTTTCCTGGGCCGGTGGACGATAAAAGAGGGGTGGTCATCAAAACCGTGAACATCCCTATCCGGTTCATGCCGGCGGCGGAGATTTTTCACCGGTATTGGGACAGCGTGCCTGTTCATCTGGGGAATGACGCAGACTGTGCCGCCCTGGGTGAGTTTTATCACTATGAGAACAAAAATATTGAGAGCCTGATTCTGGTTACACTGGGAACCGGCATTGGCACCGGGATCATCCTGAACGGCAGAATCCATACCGGCATCAACGGCTGCGCAGGGGAGGGGGGACATATTGTCCTGGTCCACGGCGGCGAACAGTGTACCTGCGGCCGGAAGGGCTGTTGGGAGCGCTACGCTTCCGCCAACGCTCTGATCCGGCAGACCATGGCCGCCATGGATCAATGCAAAGATTCCATTATGTGGGGAATGGTGGGCGGCGACCTCAGCCGGGTGGACGGCCGCACCGCTTTTGAGGCTATGCACCAGGGCGACGCTACCGCCCGGACGGTGATCGATCAGTACCTGTGCTACCTTGGCGGCGGACTGTCCAACTTTGTCAACATCTTTCAGCCGGAGGTCATCGCCCTGGGCGGCGGTGTCAGTCAGGCGCGTGACGAGGATCTGCTGCTGCCCCTCCAGAGCATGGTTCTGGAGGACTGCTTTGGCAGGGAGGCCGACCGCCATACCCGGCTGGTGAAGGCCAAGCTTGGCAACGACGCCGGAATCATCGGCGCAGCGCTGCTGGGGCTCCAGGTCCAGAACCGTTAAACAATATCAAACACCGCACTGCGGGAGAAAAGGAGAAAGGCTATCATGGAATACGGAAAAATGTCCCCTGTCCAGCTGGAAGCTGAATACGCTGGTGTATTCAAGCATTTTGAAGAACTCAAAGGCAAGGGGCTGAAGCTGGATATGTCCAGAGGCAAGCCGGGTAAGGAACAGCTGGATTTGGTCAGCGATATGCTGACAGTGCTCAGCAAACCGGAGGACTGTGTGGAAGCGGGCTTTGACGTCCGCAATTACGGAGAGCTCACCGGCCTGCCTTCAGCGAAGGCATACTTCGCCGAGATTCTGGGCTGCAGGCCGGAGGAGTGCTTCATTGGCGGCAACGCCAGCCTGACGCTGATGTACGACACTATTGCCAAGGCGTTTACCCACGGCCTGCTCCACAGCGAGAAGCCCTGGAGCAAGCTGGACACGGTGAAATTCCTGTGCCCGTCCCCAGGGTATGACCGGCATTTCAATGTCACCAAGTCCTTTGGCATGGAGCTTGTCACCATTCCAATGACGGAGACCGGCCCTGACATGGACGCGGTGGAGGAGGCGGTGAAAGATCCGACGGTCAAGGGCATCTGGTGCGTTCCTAAATACTCCAACCCGGAGGGCGTCATTTACAGTGACGAAACCATCCGCCGCATTGCCCATCTGAAGCCCGCCGCGCCTGATTTTGTAGTGATGTGGGATAATGCTTACTGCATTCACGAATTTGAGGGAGACTATGTTCCCTTCCCGGACATTCTTTCCGTTTGCCGGGAGGCCGGAAATCCGGATATGGTGTTTGAGTATGCCTCCACTTCCAAGGTGACGTTTCCCGGTGCGGGAATCTCCGTTATGGCCTCCAGTGTGGACAACATCAAGCATATGGTCAGCCTGATGACTTATCAGACCATCAGCTATGACAAGGTCAACCAGCTCCGGCACGTCCGCTATCTGAAGGACAAGGCCCATACGCTGGAGCTGATGAAGAAGCACGCCGCTATTCTGGGCCCCAAATTCAAAGCGGTGCTTGACGCACTGGACAAAGAGATCTCTCCGCTGGGTATTGCCTCCTGGAAGCGTCCTACCGGCGGATATTTCGTCAGTGTGGACACCGCCGACGGTTTGGCCAAGCGTACCCTGGCCCTCTGCAAGGAGGCGGGCGTGGTCATGACCAGCGCCGGAGCAACTTTCCCCAATGGCATCGATCCCAGGGACCGCAATATCCGCATCGCCCCCAGCCTGCCCCCGGTGGCAGAGCTGGAAACGGCTATTGATGTGTTCTGCGTGTGCCTGCGCCTGGCCGCGCTGGAAAAGCTGCTGGGAAGATAGGGGGCAACTTTTAGTTGCTTTACCGCTGATGGGTGTTGTGATATACTTGCAGCATCTTCAACAAAGGAGCGTAAAGCAATGGAGTGTAAGGATGTATTGATTCATCTGCGGGAGAAAAATGGACTGTCCCAGCAGGAGCTGGCAGATCGGATGTTTGTCACCCGGCAGGCGGTGTCCCGGTGGGAAAGAGGAGAGACGCTGCCCTCCTCCGATCTTCTGAAAAAGCTCTCGGAGGTGTTCCAAGTCTCGATCAACACCCTGTTGGGCAGTCCCCGGCAATTGATCTGCCAGAGCTGTGGGATGCCGCTGACGGACGACATTATGGGGCACGATGCGGGCGGCGGCATTAATCAGGACTACTGCAAGTGGTGCTATGACGGCGGCGCCTATGTGCAGGACTGCACAGCAGAGGAAATGATTGATTTCTGTACGAACATTATGGTTAAGGAGCAGGGAGCAGCCCCAGAAAAGGTTCGTCCTTACCTCCAGGACTTTCTTCCAAAGCTTGCCCGTTGGAAAAAGGCATAGGAACAGCCCCGTCCGGAACGGATGGGGCTGTTTTCCTGTCTAAATTTTGGTTGACAATGTAGACCAAACGTGATATAGTAGGTCTACAAAGTAAATCACAGGAGGGAGAGGAATGGAACCAATCAAACTGACAGGCAGTGAATGGAGTGTGTTAGACTGCCTGTGGAGGGAGAACCCCCAAACGGTAATGCAGATGGTGGCAAATTTAAGCAGAACTGTGGGCTGGGCTAAGAGCACCACCATCACCACACTGCGCCGGATGGAGGAAAAAGGGCTTGTTCATTGTGAAATATCCGGAAAGGGAAAATCCTATACACCAGCTGTAGAACAGGAGCAGGCAGAGATTTCTGAGACAAGAAGCTTCCTGAAGCGGGTGTATCGGGGAAGCGTGGGCTTGATGATAAGCGCTATGGCCCAGCGGCAGGAGCTGACAGAGGAGGAAATTGCCGGGCTGCGGGAAATTCTATCCCAGGCGGAGGGAGGCGCAAAGAAATGACTGTGAGCATATTGGAGTGGGTGGTATCGGGCAGTGCGTTGATTTTGGTGGTGCTGCTTCTGCGTGGACTGCTGGGGAAGCGGATCAGTGCTGGACTGAGGTACGGCCTGTGGGCGGTGGTGCTGGCGCGGCTGCTGGTACCAGTATCGGTGTCCCTGGCAATACCGGTGCCGCAGTTGCCGGTTTGGGAGCCGCCGGAAATAATGCAAGAGGAGAGCATTTATATTCTGCCTGTAGCAGTTGCTCCTATAAAAGATTCAGGTATTTACGGGGAAGAAAATATCACTTGGGGTGATGCAAATTCCTTTGGCTATCCGCGATTGACCAGCGATGGAGAACGGGTAGTGCGTTACGCTGAGAAGATCAGTCCTCTGGAGCTTCTCAGGCTGATCTGGATTGCCGGAGCAGCGGTCTTTAGCGGGGTAGTGCTGGCGGCAAATCTTTGGTTTTCAATCCGGCTGCGTCGGGTACGCAGGCCCCTGGAAGATATAAATGCACCGATACCTGTATATGTGGCTTCGGCGCTGCCCTCGCCCTGTCTGACGGGAGTGCTGCGGCCTGCCGTATATATCACGGAGGCGGCGGCAGAGAACCCGATCATGCTGAGGCATGTGCTGGTCCACGAGCTGACCCATTGCAATCAAAGGGACCACCTGTGGAGTTTCCTGCGCGGAGCGGCACTGGCAGTCCATTGGTGGAACCCTTTGGTGTGGCTGGCAGTTGTATACAGCCGTCGGGATGGAGAGCTGGCCTGCGATGCGGGTACCATCAGGCAGTTGGGGGAAGGGGAGCGGGCCGCTTATGGTGAGACGCTGCTGAAGATGGTGATTGCCAAGGCCCGACCCGTCGATTTGTTCACCTTTGCTACCACCATGTCCGGCAGCAATCGGAATCTAAAGGAACGAATTCATTGCATTTGCTGTAAAAGAAAACAGCTTGTCAGCGCTTTTGTTGCAGCAATAATTGTGATAATGCTGTCGGTTCTGATTGCGTTTGGACAAGCGAAGGCATTGGATACGCCAAACGTGTTGGATAGCCTGAGCAAAGAACCTTCCGATGCCAGCGTGGCCAGACCAAACGACGCTTGGCAAACTGCAAAAATCACTTTGGATGAGGACGGCACTCCAAGTATCAACTATGTCTATGACGGCACACTGGAGCTCCTCAACGGCAGTCCCGTTCCTGCTCCCAGGGAGTGGGCAGATCAGGAGTTGGCTGGACGAGACAAGGAAAAATACTTGACTGGATTCCCGGAGGTTTGGGGGAAGCTGCTTTCTCCCGCAGATGGCTGGCTGGTTGCTTGTTATAACAGGGGGACGGAAGCAGACACCTATGTCTACAAAACAGAGGATGGCGGAATGACCTGGACTGAAGCCGCTATGCCCGGTACAGGCTGTCATATTGTGGACGTGGGCTTCCTGAGTATGGACCGGCTGATCGTGGCCCAGCGTCTCTCTGACGGCACATCCTGCTTCATTACCAAGGACGGCGGAGAAACCTGGGAGGTGATGGATCTGCCATACGGTCAGGTGTTGGATATTGGTATTTTGGCGGATGCCGTATATATGAATATCGGAGAGCATAAAAGTGATCCGGCAGCGTTTTTCATGATTTCTTATGATATGGGTGATACCTGGAGCACCGATCTGGCAGGGTATCGGAAAACTATGCACGTCGATCTGGACCACGACGGACGAACGGATATGCTGTCGCTGCGGATGATAAAGGATGTGGGGCTTACACGTTGGTATCTGCAATTTATCCCTTTTTCCATGTCCTCGCCCGCTTGGATTGATGAGGCTGGCTCGGCCCATGTTGGATGGACGTCATTCTATTGGTGCCGGCTGGACGGTGAGGATTATCTTCTGAAGTATACACCTTATATGGGCGGCGGAGCCTGTGAGTACAGCTACAAGCTGTTCTATCTCAAAGCCAGTGGCGAGGAAGTCGTGGTACAGGAAAATTCTGTGGAATTTGACCTCATTTTCAATTCTGATTATGCGGATCAGCATCAATATGATCCACAGGCCATCAACGCCTTTATAGAGGAGATTAATGACCTGCTGGCAAATAGCGAGGAGTTGGTCAATACCGATGAAAATTTGCTGGGGACCTTTGAAAAGGAGGGGAGGTTATACGACAATCTGTGGTGGCTGGATGATGACCGGGATGAGAATCTCAGTCTCCTGGAAAATCTGGAAAGATATGGGAACTTTGCTCAGGACCTTCCGGATGATACCTGATCTCAACTGGAGAACCTGCTGCTGGAGCTGACGGAAGATGATATCCGAATGTTCGGTTAAAGTTTTGATTGCACAAGTGGGATGGATGTTCCATAAGGTGAATCTCAGTGAGTACAAACAGCTGTATTGAACAAAGCTAAAGTTTTGTTCAATAGTAGGGCGAAAACCATAGCCGCTCCCCGGGGTAGGGGAGCGGCTATGGTTCTGCATGTGTTTCTGATCTATTTCGCGAGGACCTTCTTCAGTCGTGCAAAACGAGGCAGGCCGTTCTCCTTCTTCATCTTGGTCTCGCCCTGGATAAGGGGGAGGGCATAGTCGATAAAATCCTGGGTGACGCCGTTATGTTCGGCATTGATCCACTCAATAGGCACCTTTTTCTCGGTGTTGGCCACGTCGGTGAGATTGAACAGCTTGGTTTTGCAGACGTACTTGCCGCCCTCAACACACCGCTCAAAGCCAACCATCTTGTCGGTGAGGCCCGCCACTGCATTCTCCACGGCGGCTTTACCGGCCATGAAGGACTCATCAATGTCAGTCTGGCTGGCCAGGTGCGCACCGCAGCGCTGAAGCAAGCTCAGCTCAATTCCGCGGACCTTCGCGCCGGTCTCCTTCTTGATGATTTCCGCCAGCATGGCGGCCAGACCGCCCAGCTGCGCGTGGCCAAATCCGTCGGTGGCGCTTGTTTTGGCCTCGGAGACAAAAGAACCGTCGGCATAGTGGATACCCTCCGATACGGCTACCATGCAGTTGCCTTTTTCGGCATAGACCTTCTTGACCTCGGCGATGAACTTGTCCATATCAAAATCAGTCTCAGGAAGATAGATGAGGTCAGGACCAGCCCCCATGGCAGTGGCCAGACCAGAGGCGGCTGTTAGCCAGCCGGCGTGACGTCCCATAATCTCAACGACGCAGATCATGCCGGTATCATACACTCTGGCGTCGTGGTAGACCTCCATGCAGCTGGTGGCAATATACTTGGCGGCGGAGGAAAAGCCGGGGCAGTGATCTGTACCGAACAGGTCGTTGTCAATGGTCTTAGGCACACCCATTACACGGCACTCATAGCCGACCTTCTGCATATACTTGCTGATCTTGTTGCAGGTATCCATAGAGTCGTTGCCGCCGTTATAGAAAAAGTAGCGGACATCGTACTTTTTGAAGATCTCCAGAATGCGCTTATAATCCGTATCATCCACATCAGGATCGGCGATTTTATACCGGCAGGAGCCCAGAGCGGAGGAGGGGGTGTAGAGCAGGAGCTCCAGCTCATCTGCGTCCTCCTGGGTCATATCAATCAGGCGATCCGAAAGTACGCCCTTGATGCCATGCTCTGCGCCATAGACTTTGGTGATGGATTCATTGTCCAAAGCGGTACGAATGACGCCGTAAGCGCTGGCGTTGATGACGGAAGTGGGACCGCCGGACTGACCGATAATGCATGCGCCTTTTAACATATTCATGTTCCTCCAGTATTTTTCGATATACATGGTTTTCTTGAAAGAAAAACCATCAAAAGAACTTTTCCGCAAAGCTTTGCTTTTTTCTTATTATAGCAAGATTTTCCGGTGTTGTAAACTTGTTTTTTCGATAGATACCGGCGGATCCCGACCGGGTGGTTTCGTCCATCTTTACAAAGAATGGCACATCATGGGGAAGATGCTGGCAGCAGAGGCATTTCATGTCTTATGCCGGCATGTTCCGGTTCCGGCGGCAGAATATACAAAGTCCGTTCCATTGATCCTTCCACTTTTTTTGGATTTCCCTGTTGCAATCCGATGAAAATGTGGTAAAATATACCTAACTTCACCATAAGGAGGACTAGCACTATGCCCCTTGTTACTACTACCGAAATGTTTAAGAAGGCTTATGACGGCGGTTATGCCATCGGTGCTTTCAACGTCAACAACATGGAAATCGTTCAGGGTATCACCGAGGCCGCCAAGGAAGTCAACGCTCCGCTGATTCTTCAGGTTTCCAAGGGCGCCCGCGCCTACGCGAACCATACCTATCTGGTCAAGCTGGTGGAGGCCGCCATTATTGAGACCGGCCTGCCCATTTGCCTGCATCTGGATCACGGCGACAGCTTTGAGACCTGCAAGAGCTGCATCGACGGCGGGTTCACCTCTGTTATGATTGATGCCTCCAGCAAGCCCTTTGCCGAAAACATTGAGATCACCAAGAAGGTGGTGGAATATGCTCACGACCACGGCGTAGTGGTGGAAGCTGAGTTGGGCAGCCTGGCCGGGGTAGAGGATGAGGTTCAGGTTTCCGCTGAGGATTCCTCCTACACCCGTCCTGAAGAAGTGGAGGAATTTGTCGCCAAAACCGGCTGCGACTCTCTGGCCATTGCCATCGGTACCAGTCACGGTGCTTACAAGTTCACCGCTGCTCAGTGTACCCGCAACGAGAAGGGCGAGCTGGTTCCCCCGCCTCTGCGTTTCGATATTCTGGACGAGGTCGTCAGACGTCTGCCCGGGTTCCCCATTGTGCTCCACGGTTCTTCCTCTGTTCCGCAGGAGTTCGTGAAGATGGTGAATGCCAATGGCGGCAAGATGCCCGATGCGGTGGGCATTCCCGAGGAGCAGCTCCGTCAGGCCGCCCGCAGCGCCGTCTGCAAGATCAACATTGACTCTGATCTGCGTCTGGCTATGACTGGCACTGTCCGGCAGTTCTTCTGCGAGCACCCTGACAAGTTTGACCCCCGCGAGTATCTGAAGCCCGCCCGTGCTGCAATCAAGGAGTTGGTCAAGCATAAGCTGATTGACGTTCTGGGCTGCGACGGCAAGGCGTTCTAAGACGGCTGTAAATAGTCTGATACTGCATTCGCAAAAGTCCGGACTGCCATTCAGGCAGTCCGGGCTTTTATTCGGGAAGTGGGGCTATGGATGATGAAGAACGGTTAATAACCGTTCCAGAGCAAGCTTCTTGATGCGGGTTTTCCTTTAAACTTGCTCATGAGATGTAATGTATAAAGGGTGGTTTCACCACCGAATACATTACATGGCTGGCGGTTCATTTGTGGCAAAATGACACAGGCTGGAAAGGCGGTAATCGATCAGCAGGAGGGAGCCGAAGTGGGAGCGTTTGGGGATGACCTGGGCGCTCCGTTCTCTTTTGCCGGCCCTCTGCGAAGAGCGCACTTACTCACCACCCGCAAGCTGGTGGTGGTATGGCCTGCGGCCATCGTGCGCCCTCCGGGGGCGGCTCCGCTGGGGGTGCCCTTCCCCTGCCGGTATATACCAGCAGACGCCAACAGCGGCTTGTGCATCGGACGCAGCCGCGCCGATCGCCGGGGGCTTGGGGGGCCGTCGGCCACCAACAAGCGGCACCGGGTATATACCGATGCATTGCTTGCTACTACTGTTAGTCCTACTGTTAGTGCCTATAAAAAGTGGTTGAACATCGTTCGGATTGGTGGTATACTTGAACTGCATTAAATCGACAAATGATAGTACAAAACAAGGAAGTGCATGAGTTGAAACGCGCATTCAAGATAGTAGCCATAGGGGCGTGCCTTGGGATTGCCTTAGTCTTTCTGCAAAAGTTCTTTCAAATTGATGAAGATGTCTTTATGCATTGGTACTGGATTGCGGCTCCGGCTGTTGTGATAGGTGCTGTACTGGTCAACCTCTCTTATAATATATTCTATCAAAGCAAAGTGCGAAAGGCCGCCAAGTTACTGGGTGAAGGAAAACCACAGGAATATATCAACAGGATGGAGGGATTGCTCAAAACCGCAAAAGGGCAAAATCTACGGAATGTCTTAACACTGAATCTAACTGCTGGTTATGTCGAACTGAAACAATTTGACACGGCAATCCGTATATTGGAGGAGCTATCCAGCAAGCGCCTGATTGGCTCCACCGTGAAGGTAGTCCATCGGCTCAATCTCTTTATGAGCTATTTTGGCACTGAACAATATGAAAAAGCGAAAGAGTTGTATGATAAAAACAGGAAGCTTTTTGAACAGTGCAGAAACAGCAAAATTTACGGTGCTAATGTTGCAATACTTGATATTCTTGTGACGATAATGAATAAGCAGTATGAACAAGCGAAAGAAATGCTTGATATGGCCTGTAAGCAATATGATGATTCTCGTTTTCAGAGAACATTCTACGAAATTTCTGACATTTTAGAAAGTAAATGTCAAGAACCATAACACCCATGTCGAAGGGGATTTCATCTTTTGGGGTGAAATCCCCTTCGACAAATGTTCTCTTGAGAGAAAAACAAGGGAAAGGGACGGGTAAACAAAACTTAAAAGCCTTGAAAATACGAGACTTTGGGGAGATATTTGCCCCGGCGATTGACGAATCAAAGTTTGCTAAAAAATTCCGCGTACCCTCTTGCGTTTTGTTTTGGCATTTTGTATAATGACATACGTCCTTTGGGGGACAACTTCATAAATATATGTAAGGAGCGTGACGACATGGCCGAGGAAAGCAAAGCCCCTATGATTGAGGAGGCTGAAAGCAGGAATTTTATCCATCAGTTCATCGACGAGGACATCGCGGAGGGAGGCCGGTTCCAGGGCATGGCCGTCCACACCAGATTTCCGCCCGAGCCCAATGGATATCTGCACATCGGTCACTGCAAAGCGTTGTGCATTGATTTCGGCACCGCAGAAAAATATGGCGGTCTCTGCAATTTGCGTATGGATGATACCAATCCCACCAAAGAGGATACAGAGTATGTGGAAGCCATTCAGGAAGATATCCACTGGCTGGGATTTGACTGGGGCGACCGTTTTTTCTATGCATCTGACTATTTTGAGAAGATGTACGAATGCGCTGAGGCGCTGATCGAAAAAGGACTGGCGTATGTCTGTCAGCTGACGCCAGAGGAATTCAAAGAGTACAGAGGCGATGTGAATACTCCTGCCCGCAGTCCCTATCGGGACCGTCCCAAAGAAGAAAGTCTGGATCTGTTCCGCCGGATGCGTGCTGGGGAGTTTTCCAATGGCGCGATGACGCTGCGGGCCAGGATTGATCTTGCAAGCGGAAATTTCAATATGCGCGACCCTGTCATATACCGTATCAATCATATGCATCATCACCGTCAGGGGGATAAATGGTGCATTTATCCCATGTACGATTTTGCTCATCCGATTGAAGATGCCATGGAGTGTATCACACACTCTTTATGTTCGCTGGAATTCGAGGACCATCGGCCTCTGTATGACTGGGTGGTCAATAACTGTGATCTGCCCAGCAAGCCCCGTCAGATAGAGTTTGCCCGGCTGGGTATCAATTACACCGTTATGAGCAAACGGAAACTCCGCCAGCTAGTGGAGGAAGGAAAGGTTTCCGGATGGGACGATCCTCGAATGCCCACTCTCTGTGGTCTGCGCCGGCGGGGCTATACACCTGCTTCCATCCGCAATTTCTGCGAACGTATCGGTGTGGCAAAAGCCAGCAGCACAGTGGAATTTTCCTTTTTGGAGCACTGTCTGCGGGAGGATTTGAATGAAACCGCCCAGCGGGTAATGGCGGTGATTCGCCCGGTAAAGCTGACGATCACCAATTATCCGGAAGGGCAGAGCGAAACCTTTGAAGTGGAAAACAACCCCAATCGTCCGGAGGACGGAACCCGCGTCATCACATTTTCCCGGGAAATTTTTGTGGAGGCGGAGGATTTCCTGGAAACGCCGGTTCCCAAATACAAGCGTCTGTATCCGGACGGTCCGGAGTGCCGCTTAAAGGGTGCGTATCTGATCCGGTGTACTGGCTGCAAAAAGGATGAAACTGGCGCCATTACTGAAATTTTTGCTACCTATGATCCTGACAGCAGGGGAGGAAACCCTGCTGACGGCAGAAAAGTGAAGGGCGCGACCATTCATTGGGTAGATGCCGCCACCGCCATAGAGGCAGAGTGCCGTCTTTATGACAACTTGTTTTCTGATTCCGCTCCGGATTGCGCCGATAAAAACTTTCTGGACTGCATGAATTCTGGTTCTCTGGAGATTGTTTCCGGCTGCAAAGTGGAGGCTGGTTTGGCAGACGCGGTGGCTCCGGCAAACTTTCAGTTTATGCGGGTAGGTTACTTTTGCCTGGACAACAAAGACAGTCAGCCGGGGCACTTAGTCTTTAACCGCAGCGTTGGTTTAAAAGAGAGCTTCAAGAAGTAATATTGGATTTATCTATTGGTTTTGCGCGGCTGTGTGAGCAATGCAGCAGGGAAATAGTGGCTATTCACAAATTGTTCAAATTCCAGTCATGACCAGTTCTTTTTCTTTGGTTATATTGATGACACCAAAGGAGGATTTCTCATGACAACAAACCAGCTTCGCTTACGTCAGCTTCATTACCAGATTACACCGGATGACTACAGCGCCTTACGAACCTGTCTCTCTGTTCATGCGGAGGAGCTGGAAGTCAGGAGTGTTCACACCATGTTTTTCACCAGCTACCGTGATCGGATTCCCAAAGATCCCATGGGGGAAATTCTGTCACTGGAACCCACAGGGCCGCGGTTTTCTCTGCACTATTATGATGACGATCCCACCTATCTGATGCTGGAGAGGCGGCTGGATGAACAAAGCAGCAGTACTATGGTCGCGGAGGCGGAGTGTCGTGCGCTGCTGGCAGGGGAGACGGATTGGCTGCTGTACCGGCACGATCCGTTATTGCAGGAATTTCATGAAGGACTGACTGAACAGATGCTGCTGCCACAAATGCTGTTGACCTACCAGCGGGAGGTTTATATGGCGGAGGGGCTGGATCTGTGGGTAACGCTGGATACGGATATCCGCGCGTCACTACAGCATATGGATTTTCTGGACCCTTGGCAGCTGGAACGGGACACTATGGGACAGAACGGAAAAATTCTGATGGAAATCAGTTACAGCAATCATATACCAGACAATGTATTTTGCATGCTGGAAGAAACTGCACCGCGCCGGCGGCTTTTACGAAGCGGACATTCCAAAGGGCGCAGATGATCAGATAACGCGTAAACTGAACCGGCAGTCGGGCATTATACCTGACTGTCGGTTTTGATATCTTACTGGAGTTTGTGTACTCTTGACAGGCATGATATACTTGAGAAAAGACAGAGAGGAGGACGGTCTGCCAGCTGATATATAATTGAACAAAATAAAAATTTTGTTCAATTCGGAGGAGGTGCGTACGCACTTTTTCCATACAGCCGCAGACCAGCGTTTATGATAGACTATCGTGATGAAGCGCCGCAGATTCTCTGCGACTTTTTATCCTACCATGAAACCATCAAAGCACATTCACAAAAAACTGTTGATGAATATTTTCTGGATCTTCGGAATTTTTTCCGCTATATCAAACAATCCAGAGATCGTTCCCTGAGAAATTTTGATTTGGACCAGATTTCCATTATGGACGTTGGAATTGATCTGATTCGCACAATCACGCTCACTGACGTGTATGGCTATCTGACCTATCTCAGCCGCGACCGGGCCCAGCAGCCTAACAGCGATAAAACAAAGTATGGCTTGAGCGCCTCTACCCGCGCCAGAAAAATTGCCACACTCCGCTCCTTTTTTAACTATCTTACTCAAAAGGCCCACCTGCTCAATGACAACCCTATTAAGGAACTGGATTCTCCAAAACTGAAAAAAACTTTGCCAAGGTATCTGACGTTGGATGAAAGTATGGAGTTGCTGCAAAATGTGGACGGCATCCACAGCGAGCGTGATTACTGTATCCTGACGCTGTTTCTGAACTGCGGACTGCGGATCTCTGAGCTGATCGGGCTGGACCTGACCGATATACAGGGCGACGCTTTGAGAATCCTGGGAAAAGGAAACAAGGTTCGCATTGTCTATCTGAATGATGCCTGCAAAGCGGCCTTGGAGCGCTATCTGACAGTACGCCGTCCCATCAGCGGAAAGGATCAGAACGCACTGTTCCTTTCCGCGCGGGATCAACGGATCAGCCGTTCCAATGTTCACGCTCTGGTCAAAAAGCATCTTTCGCAGGCGGGATTGGACAGCACACAATATTCCTCCCACAAGCTTCGCCATACTGCCGCTACGCTGATGCTGCAAAATGGTGTGGATGTCAAGGCGGTTCAGGAGGTCCTGGGCCACGAGCATCTGAATACAACTGAGATTTACACCCATATTGACAACGAGGCGCTTCGTGTGGCCGCCCGGGCAAATCCTTTAGGGCGAGTCAGACCTCCCAAAGATTAGAATGCTGCCATCCGGATTTTTATTC
Source organism: uncultured Oscillospiraceae bacterium (assembly GCA_910579725.1). Taxonomy (GTDB): domain Bacteria; phylum Bacillota; class Clostridia; order Oscillospirales; family Oscillospiraceae; genus Pelethomonas. Next base: position 89,439 of record CAJTUD010000003.1, read on the forward strand.
CGGCCGCACCTGCTGGGACAGCTCGTCCCATGTCTGGCGCAGCATCCGCTGCTGTTGTGCCAGATGCTGAGGATCTCTGGCGGCAGTGAGCAAAATATCTATCTGGTTTGGGCGAAACGCTTCCGGACAATAAGGCATTTCTGACAAGGCGTGCTCCAGCTTTTTATCTCCTGTAAAATAGACACGGTTGAGTGCAAACACTACTTGCACCATGTCCATGACAGTATGGAGCACAATAGGTGCTGTAAAGAGAATATCACCTCTGCGGATGGCGCTCTCGTAGTGGAAATTTCCCATCCAAGTTCCAGCCCGGCCCAGAAAGGTCTTTATGATTGCCTGCCGCAGGGGATCCGGATAAGCGGCTGTTCTTTGCTGATATGCTGCCAACACACCGTCAGGATCCCAAATAGGCTTAATAAAGCTCAATTCGCAAAGATAGATAAATGAATAGTATCCGTTGGACGTCCAAGTGGCCGGGATAATCTCAAATTTTCCCTCCTGGCAATCTGCTATCACCTGATCCATCCGAGTCAGGGTCCTCCCTACCACTTCCACCGGTGTTCCCTGATACGTGAAGTCCATTCCGCCGCCCCAGGGAGCAGCATCAAAGGAAGAGTCCACCCATGGCGTGGTTCCAGGGTCCGCTATGCTGCATATCAGCTCCAGACGCTGTGCATACGGCCTTGCCCGTTCAGCGAAAATGTACAGATCAATATCGGAATCTTGGTCAGCAGTTCCCTTGGCATGAGCGCCAGCCAAGGCGACCGCACACTTCCCTTCCACAGTTTTTTTCAGCAGATCAACCAGTGTTTGTATCTTTTGGTCCATTTGACAACCTCCAGTTTCCACCGGCAGCCAGCGTCCAACGGAGCTGACTGCCGGTCTGTTTTTCGATTTTTGTACGCATTGTACCATACTTCCACCAGCCTTGCAAGCTTCCAGTTTATTGCACCGGTGCCCGGACGCCAATAAAATGCAGAAACCGAATCCCGCGATAATCGTATGTGCTCAAGGGCCTGTTATCCGAATCATAGCTATGTGCGGCAATCAATACGTCAGCTGGACGCAGAGCTGGAGTGCGCAGCAGACGCACAACTACAGGCGAGTGGTTCCAGCTTTCCCCGTCAAAGGATAACTGCACTACGTCTCCAGGCTCCAATTGACCAATTGAGGCTTCCAGCGCCACAGGACCGGCATTCTCCTCCTTTCTGGTCATAAATTGAAAGAAATAGTCCACACCTGTCCAAGCGGGAGCTTTATTATTTGCGTCAATATAGTACCAGCCAAAATCCTTGGTATAATTCATTACACCGCTTCCAGCATAAACACATTGAGAAGCAAAATTTGTACAGTCTCCACCAATGTGCTCATAGTCGTAAAATCTTGGATTTCTGCCATAAGCCCACTTTTGAGCGTAGCGAACTGCCGCAAGCCTGTTGTAAGGCCGCATGCGAAAGCTGTATTCATCCAAAAAGATCACCCCTTCTGCACAGTATATGCAGAAGGGGTGATTTCGGAAAGTGTAGCTATAGACGCGAGATTTTCTTCTGGTTGATCCGGAGTGTGTTCAACACACACAGCATACAAACGCCTACATCCGCAAATACTCCGGCCCAAAGCTCAATGTGCCCCATAACTGCCAGAAGCATCACCAGCACCTTTACTCCAATGGCAAAAACAATATTTTCTGAGGCAATGTGTTGTGTTCTGCGGGCAATCCGGATTCCGGAAGCAATTTTACTGGGCTCATCTCCCATGATAATGACATCTGCTGTTTCAATCGCCGCGTCAGCTCCCAAACCGCCCATAGCAATGCCTATGTCAGCTGCAGCCAGCACTGGCGTGTCGTTGATCCCGTCCCCGGCATAGAGCAGCTTCCCCCCTCCGGACAAGCGGCTCCGCAGCCGCTCCAGCTCCTTCAGCTTATCATGAGGCAACAGCTCCCCTGCCGCATGATCCAAACCGATTTCTCTGGCAATAGCCGACGCAACCTCTTTGCTGTCCCCTGACAGCATGGCTGTCTCCTGAATGCCCAACGCCTTCAACGTGCTGATCGCTTCTTTTGCGTCCTTTTTGGGCGCATCCCGCAGGAAAATTACCCCCTGGTATACACCATCAGCGGCGACATAGACCGTGGTAGCAGCCGAGGATGGAGCAGATATTTCTGGAATACAGACGCCTTCCTCTGTCAAGTAATTTCGCTTTCCAACCACTATATTACAGCCATCTGCTGTCACAGATGCGCCATATCCAGAGACTTCCCGATATGCTGAAAGCTTTTCTCCATTAACAGGTTTGCCATAGGCAGCCAAAATAGATTGCGCAATGGGATGAGTCGACCGGCATTCTGCCAAAGCAGCCAGCTCCAGCAGCTTTTCCCGGGAAATACCTTTCACAGGAAGACTGTCGAACACAGAAAAGCGGCCTTCGGTAAGCGTACCAGTTTTATCAAATGCCACAATCTGTGCTTCCGCCAGAGTTTCCAGATGGTTTCCACCCTTTACCAGCACCCCTTCCCTGGAAGCGCGGCCAATCCCTGCAAAGAAGCTGAGCGGAACGGAAATCACCAGTGCACACGGGCAAGAAATAACCAGAAAACATAAAGCGCTGTAAATGGATTGTTCCCAATCCATCAGCCCTGCCAATGGAGGCAGCACTGCTACAATGACCGCTGCAAAACAGACAACCGGCGTATAAACCCTGGCAAATCGGGTAATAAATTTTTCGCTGGCTGCTTTTTTTTCCGAAGCATGTTCCACCATTTCCAGAATCTTGCTGGCAGTGGACTCTCCAAAGGATTTTTCCACCTTGATTTCCAGAGCCCCGCTGAGATTAATACAGCCCGCCATGACCTGCTGGCCGGGGCCAATGTCGCGGGGCAGGGATTCTCCGGTCAGCGCTGCTGTATCCAACTGGGACAAGCCTTCCAGTACCACACCATCCAAGGGAACCTTTTCCCCGGGGCGGACCAGAATGGTTTGGCCAACGGACACCTCCCTGGCCTCCACTTCCCTGCTTTGCCCACTCTCCATCAGATTTGCGTGGTCAGGCCGAACGTCCAGAAGAGCGGATATGGATTTACGGGAAGAAGACACCGCTCTGGTTTGCAGATATTCTCCCAAGCGATACAGCAGAAAGACCATGACCCCCTCTGGGATCTCGCCAATGCATATCGCGCCAATCCCGGCAACCGTCATAAGAAAGCTCTCACCAAAAATCTCTCCACGGCGGATATTCCCTACAGCTTGAATCACGATTTCTGCCGCTGCAACAAAAAATGCGGCCAAAAGCACTACAAAAGAAATCCATGGCGATATGTTCCTGGATACTCTCAGCAACAGTCCCACCGCCAGCAGTGCCGTACTGACGCCCAAAGTAATCAGTTCCTTTTTTGCTTCTCTGGCATCCATCTCATGATTATGGTCGTGCCCGCAGTTGCAGCCGTCTCCATGATCATGGCAGCAGCCGTCATGGTCATGATGGTGGTGCTCATGGTGTTTTCCGTCATGTTGGCCGTGGCCGCAGGAACAGTGTTCATGATGCCGGTGTTCATGTGCGCAGCAGTCAGAAGCGGGGGCATGCTCATGGGCACATTCCTGTTCATGTTTCTTTTCTGTTTCCATTATTTATTCCTCCGGTTCTTCCATTATATGGTCAAAAGCCATCGCAAATATTTGCCCGATATGGGCATCATCCAAAGAGTAGTAGACTACTCTCCCCTGTTTGCGGCTTTTGACAATTCTAGAAACCTTCAGCAGCCGAAGCTGATGACTGATGGCGCTTTGGGTCATACTCAGCAATGCTGCCAGATCACACACACACATCTCCTCAATATTCAGTGCGCAGATGATCCGAGCCCGGGTACTGTCTCCAAACACCTTAAAAAGCTCAGACACCTCATAAATTGGCGCTTCGTCAGGCATTTTTGCCTTGACTCTGGCCAGTGCATCCTCGTGAATGACACTGACTTCACACATTTCAACAGGTTCTCGCTCCATGGCATAGCCTCCTCATCCCCAAAGCCAAACAAATGAATATATGAGCAATTGTTCATGCTTTAGATTATACACAGCACAGACTATTTGTCAAGAGGCTTTTATAAAAAATTTTGGATTTCTTCCTAATAAGCAAGTTCGGAAAACCAATATTGATTGATCTTCCAAGCTTCTCTATTTATCAAGTTAAATGTGGCTGCGTTTTATAGTCGATACACTTAAAAATCGGTAAAGTTCAGTGGACAAAATGGCACAGGGCGGTGTTGTCATCTTTGGCGGGCGTCAGCCCGCCTGCATCCTCCGCCTTGCCCCGCGCC
>CAJTUD010000004.1 GCA_910579725.1 uncultured Oscillospiraceae bacterium
ACAAAACTACATTTTTTCCTCGGCGTTTTTTTACATTTTATCACTGGCGCTGACAATGGCACTCGCTTCTGTTTCGCAGCTGGATTGCCTGCATTGGTTTGTCGCTTCTGCTTATTGTTAGCTTTTTTGAAGATTGCTATAAATTCATTATGGTGTGTTCACGCGCAAATGATTGTTCCGGTAAAGTATCAAGAGAGGCGGAAAACTTCACCTACTGGACAATTTCAATCATGGAAATGGGTAAAATAGGAATCAGAGCCAGGGAAGCCTCCTGATGATCGGACGGTTATCCTCATTTCAGCTGCTTGCCCTGCCCGGTATTTTTCCGTGAAGGCTGGAACGCCGGATGGCATGTAAAGAAAAAGTTTTGAAAAAGCCGGCGCTGTGTGGAAAAAACTCTTGCATTTTCCGGACCATTGTGGTACAATTTCCTTGTTAGAGTTAGTAGACCAGAGTGGACTTAACGGTCCGCTCTTTTTCTTGACCTAATTTAATCGGGATAAATTCCGTTTGTTGCGGACAAGTGTGCGCTATAAGCAGAAAACGAGGAAATGTAATGGCAAAGGTAACGGATCTGGTATCGAAGCTGGCTCTTCCTGTAGCGGAAGAAGCCGGGTGTGAGCTGTGGGACGTGGAATACGTGCGGGAGGCCGGAACCTGGTACCTGCGGATCTATCTGGATAAAGACGGCGGCGTGGATATTCTGGACTGCGAGAAAGTCAGCCGGACGCTCAGCGATCTGCTTGACGAGGCGGACCCCATTGAGGGCAGCTACACCCTGGAGGTATCCTCTGCCGGGGCCGAGCGGCCTTTGAAGCGGCCGGGAGATTTTCACCGGTTCATGGGAAGTCCTGTGGCGGTAAAGCTGTACAAGGCGAAAAACGGCCGGAAGGAATTCGCCGGAGTGCTGGCGGGCTACGATGGCGGAGATATCACCATCACTGTGGGCGATACCGCCCTGACCTTCGCGGGAGATGAGGTAGCTCTGTGCCGCCTGAGAATTGAGTTTTGATGGAACCAACACCTTTTGCGGGAGATATAATAGGAGTGACGACATGAAATGTGATGAGATCTTCGCGGCGCTGGAGCTGCTGGAAAAGGAGCGGGGCATTTCCCCCTCCTTCATGATGGATAAGATCGTTCAGGCGCTGACCACCGCCTACAAGAAGGATCACACCGGCGTAGAGAACGTGACCGTGGACGTCAATATGGTGAAAAAGGACCTGAAGATGTATGTCCAGAAGGAGATCGTGGAGGAGGTGGAGAACCCCGGCACCCAGATGAGCGCGGAGGAGGCCCGGGCCAAGTACGGACGGGTGGACGTAGGCGGCGTAGTGAATATTCCCGTGGACAATGTGGAGTTCGGACGTATTGCCGCCGGCAACGGCAAACAGGTGATTATTCAGGGCCTGCGGGAAGCGGAGCGGGGCATCATCTTTGATGAGTTCAACTCCAAGCAGCACGAGATTCTCACCGGCGTGGTCAGCCGCATTGATCCCCGGACAGGAAACGTGTCCCTGCGGATCGGCACAGGGCCGGAGTCCACGGAGGCCATGCTTGCCGCCAGCGAGCAGATCAGAACAGAAGCTCTGGTGGAGGGCCAGCATGTCAAGGTATATGTGGTGGAGGTCCGCCGCAGCACCCGGGGACCTCAGGTACTCATTTCCAGAACTCACCCGGGATTGGTAAAGCGTCTGTTTGAGCTGGAGGTCCCGGAGATTTTTGATGGCATTGTGGAAGTCAAATCCATTGCCCGGGAAGCGGGCAGCCGCACAAAGATGGCCGTGTGGAGCGGAGACGACGCCATTGATCCAATTGGGGCCTGCGTAGGTCCCGCCGGACAGCGCGTGGGCAGTATCGTTAACGAACTGCGGGGAGAGAAAATCGACATTGTCAAGTACAGTGACGACCCGGCGCAGTTCATTGCGGCGGCCCTGGCCCCCGCCGACGTGGTGGACGTACAGCTGTCCGGCGAGGGGAAGGTTTGCCGGGTGATCGTGCCGGACGATCAGCTCTCCCTTGCCATCGGCAAAGAGGGGCAGAACGCCCGGCTGGCGGCACGTCTCACAGGCTATAAGATTGACATCAAGCCACAGAGTTACAATGATGAGGAGTAGGACGTGGACGAACGAACCTCAGTCGCGTATCTACAGTCCTACATCAAATCCAAGGACTGCGGTCTGGAGCGGACGGCGGGATCCGGGAGAGTATGGAAGGGGAGCTTTGGGACGTGATGTACTACGCCTTGGCCATTATCGACATGGAGTCTGTGATTGAGAAAAAGTCAGCGTTCAACAGCAGCCGCTATCCGGAACCCATGCCGTTCCAGCTGGACCGGTAGACGAAGAAAGGACCCAGTATGCAGAAACCAAGAAAAATCCCACAGCGTCAGTGCCTGGGCTGCCGGGAGATGAAAAACAAAAAGGAGCTCATCCGTGTGGTCCGTTCCCCGGAGGGGGAGATTTCCCTGGATTTCAAAGGCAAGAAGCCTGGGAGAGGAGCCTACGTGTGTCCTGCCGCAGCCTGCCTTGCCAAGGCCAGGAAAAGCCGGGCGTTGGAGCGAGCCTTCGAGACCGCCGTCCCGGCGGAGGTCTACGTTCAGCTGGAGGAGCAGATGAGGGACGCGGGCCATGAATGACACCCTCGGGATGATTGGCATGGCGCTTCGGGCCGGACGGCTGGAGGTAGGCGACGAGGCGTCCGGCGACGCCTGCCGGTACAAGCGCTGCCGCCTGCTGCTTCTCGCTGCCGGCGCCGGAGAGGGTGCCCAGCGCCGGGCAGCGTATTTTTCGGAGGAAGGGCAATGCCTGCTGGCGGAGGTTCCCTGCTCCAAGGAGGAGCTGGGCGCGGCGCTGGGGCGGAAATCCTGCGCCATGGCCGCCGTCACCGATCTTGGACTGGCTCAGGCTATTGTCCGGCGGATGGCTCAAGCAGCGCCGGAACAGTACGGCGGTATGGCGGAAAGGCTCCGCGTTAAGGCGGAACGGGCCGCCCAGCGCCGGGGAAAAAACGCCAAAGTACGGCAGCAGCGGGGCGGCGGAAAGCGCCCCCCGGTAAAATATAGGAAGAAATGAGCAATACCACCATAACGCACGCCTGGGGATCATGGCTTCCCCTGCGGGTCCCCGGACGTGTGTTATGGTGTACAAACCGGAATCACACACTGGAGGTGGCCTGATTGGGTATTGTAAACAAGTACAAAGTAAACGAGCTGGCAAAGGACTTCGGCATGCAGACCAAGCAGATTATTGAACTGCTCGGCGCACATTTTTCCACACAGAAAAAGTCCGGCCAAAACCTGGACGACAAGGAACTGAATTTTGTCTTTGAATACCTCACCCAGAAAAACCAGGTGAGCGATATCAAAACCATTTACGCAGACACAGCGGAAAGCCCTGCGCCTCCGCCGCCTGTCAAGGAAGCGCCGCCCAAGGCGTCCGGGCAGCAGCAGCCCCAGTGTCCCGGCAAGGGAGGGCTCAAGCCGCAGAACGGGCAGCCCCAGCGTCCTCCCCAGCAGCAGAATCAGTCTTCGCAGGGGCAGAAGGCACAGCAGCCCGCCACTCAGCAGCAGCCCGCGTCCCGGGTACCGAAGACCAAGGTGGTGGACACCCGCAAAGCCACCAATGTCAATCTGGATAAGTATGATGAGAAGCTTCAGGACATGGCGGAGCGCAGCGGCGGAACCGGCGGACGCCGTGACCGGGAGCAGAACAAGGAAAAGTTCCGCAACGCCGGTAACAAGAAGCGGGGCCAGATTTCCTTCTCCAGCAAGCGCAGACAGGAGGAGGCCGAGAAAATGCGCCGCCTTCAGCTGGAGATTGCCAAGAAGACGCCTCTGACTGTCAAGATTCCTGATGAAATCAGCGTAGGCGAGCTGGCCAGCCGGATGAAGAAAACCGGTGCAGAGGTGGTCAAATGCCTGATGAAAAACGGCGTTATGGCCTCCCTGAGCCAGATGATCGACTTCGACACCGCCGCCATCACTGCCGAGGAGATGGGCTGCAAGGTGGAGAAGGAAATTGTCGTCACCATTGAGGAAAAGCTTATTGACACTGCCGAGGATAAGCCGGAGGATCTCTCTCCCCGGGCCCCCGTTGTGGTGGTCATGGGCCACGTTGACCACGGAAAAACCTCTCTGTTGGACTATATCCGCTCCGCCAGCGTGGCCAAAGGCGAGGCCGGCGGCATTACCCAGCATATCGGCGCGTATCAGACGGAGATCAACGGAAAGCCCATCACCTTCCTGGATACCCCCGGCCACGAGGCATTTACCTCCATGCGGGCCCGGGGCGCCATGGTGACGGATATCGCCATTCTGGTAGTGGCCGCCGAGGACGGTATCATGCCCCAGACTGTGGAATCCATCAATCACGCCAAGGCGGCGGAGATTCCTATTATCGTTGCCATCAACAAGATGGATAAACCTGAGGCCAACCCCGAGCGGATCAAACAGCAGCTCACTGAATACGAGCTGGTGGCCGAGGATTGGGGCGGCGAAACCATTATCTGTCCCATCTCTGCAAAGACCGGCATGGGCATTGACAACCTTCTGGAAATGGTGACGCTTACCGCCGAGGTGGCGGAGCTGAAGGCCAACCCCAACCGGGCTGCCCAAGGCACCGTGGTAGAGGCCCGCTTGGACAAGGGCCGGGGCCCTGTAGCCACCCTGCTGGTACAGAACGGCACCCTCCACTCCGGTGACATCATCATTGCCGGTACCGCCGTAGGCCGCGTCCGCGCTATGGTAGACGACAAGGGAAACCGGATTACAGAGGCCGGACCGTCGGTACCTGTGGAAATTACCGGCCTGGGAGAAGTCCCCGGAGCGGGCAACCCCTTCAACGCCGTAGCCGATGAGCGGCTGGCCCGGGAGCTGGTGGAGCAGCGGAAAGCTGAGGAACGGGCCAAGGCTAACGCTCCCGTACAAAAGGTCTCCCTGGAGGATCTCTTCAGTCAGATTCAGGCCGGCGAGGTCAAGGATCTGAACATCATTGTCAAGGCTGACGTCCAGGGCTCTGCCGAGGCGGTGAAGGCCAGTCTGGAGAAGATCTCCAACGAGGAAGTCCGGGTGCGGGTCATTCACTCCGGCGTGGGCGCTATCAGCGAAAGCGATGTGATGCTGGCGGCCACCTCCAAGGCTATCATTGTGGGCTTCAATGTCCGCCCCGACCCCGCGGCCCGGGACAGCGCTGCCCGCAGCAACGTGGACATGAGAATGTACCGGGTGATCTACGACGCTATCGGCGAGGTGGAGGCCGCCATGAAGGGCATGCTGGCCCCCAGGTTCCGGGAAGCTCTCATTGGTCACGCCGAAGTGCGGCAGACCTACAAGGTGTCCGGCGTGGGCACCATCGCCGGGTGCTATGTGCAGGACGGAAAGATTCAGCGGTCCTGTCAGGTGCGCATTGTCCGGGACGGCATTGTCATCCACGAGGGAATGCTGGCCTCTTTGCAGCGGTTCAAGGATGCTGTCAAGGAGGTTGCCTCCGGCTATGAGTGCGGTATGTCCATTGAGAAGTTTAATGACATCAAGGAAAGCGACATCATCGAGTGCTTCATCATGGAGCAGATTGAGGTGTAATCTGTCCCATGCCGGGGATAGAGCTGCGATGTGTAAGCGCGTACCATACTGCAAACATAAGGGCGGGCCTCGCGCCCGCCCTTTGTTTTATGCAATTTCTGCCAGGACAATTGGGGCCGGCTGTTTATCACCAGCTGTATGGCCAGCTTATAAGGATGAATCAGTGTGAACCGGCGAAACGACCTCTGTTCTGCGGCGGCCTTTGACCGTTTCGTGAAAATGAAGGCGCGTTTGCTTTTTCGCGCAAGGAGATATGAGAAATGAATGAACAACAGCTTCTGAAGCTTTTGGAGGAGGTCCGTTCCGGTGCGGCGGAGCCGGAAGCCGCCGCCAGACTGCTGAGCCAAAACGCCTATGAGGATCTGGGCTATGCCAAGGTGGACCACCACCGCGCTGCCCGCCAGGGCGCGGCGGAAGTAATTTTCGGCCAGGGAAAAACAGCGGAGCAGATCGAAGGCATTGTAAACGCCATGACCGGCCGCGGCGCAGGAAATATCATCATCACCCGGCTCTCGGAAGAAAAGGAGGCCCTCCTCCGGGGAAAATTTTCATACCGTTACTCTTCCGCCGCTCGGCTGGCGGTGGCAAATCCCGCTGAACAGATGCTGACGGGGAACATTGCCGTAGTCTCTGCCGGCACCAGCGACCTGGCTGTATGCGAGGAGGCTGCTTTGACCGCTGAGGCGCTGGGCAGTAAGGTCCACCGGGTCTATGACGCCGGAGTGGCAGGACTTCACCGTCTGCTGGGATCTCTGGATATCCTTGAAAAGGCCCGTTGCATCATTGCCGTAGCAGGAATGGAAGGGGCGCTGCCATCCGTTGTGGGCGGACTGGTGAGCTGCCCTGTCGTTGCTGTGCCCACCAGCGTGGGATACGGCGCAAATCTGGGCGGATTGGCGGCGCTGCTGGCAATGCTGAACTCCTGCGCCAGCGGAATCAGCGTAGTAAATATTGACAATGGTTTTGGAGCAGGATTTCTGGCTCACAGGATCAATCAGATGAAGGGGATAGACCAATGAAAACGCTTTATTTTGAGTGCGCTATGGGCGCGGCGGGAGACATGCTCATGGGGGCGCTCTATGAGCTGTGCCGGGAGAAGGAGCAGTTTTTGAAGGACATGAACGCCCTTCTCCCCGGTGTGACGCTGGAAGCGGAGTCCGTCCGGCGGCAAGGTATCGCCGGGACGCACATGCGGGTCCGTATCCGCGGCAAGGAAGAGGAACACGCCGGACATGACCACAAGGGCCTTCATCCCCATAACCACCACGATCATACCCACCGCTCGCTGGCAGATATCCACGCAGTGATCGACAGCTTTCCTCTGCCGGAGACGGTAAAGGAAAGCGCAAAAGGAACCTATAGTCTGATTGCGCAAGCGGAGTCCGCAGCCCACGGTGTGGAGGTGGGAGAGGTCCATTTCCATGAGGTGGGCGCGTTGGATGCGGTAATAGACGTGACCGGCGTATGCTATCTGATGAATCTGCTCGCCCCAGAAGCGGTGTGGGCGTCCCCAGTTGCGGTAGGCAGCGGCGCCGTACAGACTGCTCACGGCCTGCTCACGGTACCCGCGCCGGCTACAGCGCAGCTGCTGGCCGGTGTGCCGGTAACGGTGGGGAGCATAGCCGCAGAGCTGTGTACGCCTACGGGGGCGGCCCTGCTGCGGCGTTTTGCTGGGAGTTTTGGCCCAATGCCGGACGGGGTGATCCACGGCTGCGGCTATGGCTGCGGATCCAAGGATTTCCCACGGGCAAACTGCCTGCGGGCGTTCCTGCTGGATACCGCTGAAAGAGCAGACGGCCCCAACGACGCTGTCACCGAACTGAAGGCCAATATTGATGACATGACCGGCGAAGCGCTGGGCTTTGCCATGGAGCACCTGTTGTCCGCAGGTGCGCTGGATGTGTCCTATATGCCGGTACATATGAAGAAAAACCGTCCCGGAGTGGTTCTGATCTGCCTGTGCCGTCCTGCGGATGCAGACCGGCTGGCGGCAGAGATTCTGCGGCATACCAGCAGCTTTGGCGTTCGCCGGACAGACTGTCCGCGGTATGCCATGGAGGTTTCCCTGGAGCCGGTGGAGACCGCGGACGGCTCCCTGCTCCGTAAAACCGGGCGTGGGTATGGCTTCACAAAAAGCAAGCCGGAGTATGATTCCTTGGCTGCGGCCGCCGAAGCGCGCGGGATAACGCTGGAAGAAGTCAAAAGAGGTTTGGAGCTGAAAAAGAAATCCATTTGATTTTTCCGAGGACCTGCTGCGCAGTGAAAAAGCCAGAGCATGAGCGCCGGTATACCGGTCTCTGCCCTGGCTTTTATCTATTTGCGCCGTTTATACTAATTCTCCATTAAAATATTCAATTCCATCCGGCGAGATCTGCGCTGTGCTTCGTTGCCGTCCTTGCCCGGGCAACGGCCCGCGCTGCGGGCGGTGCCTCGCCTTGCGCAGGTCTACTTTGGGTTTCAGCGAAACAGTTTAATGCGAAATCAGTATTACAGCAGCGCCTCCACCTCCGCCTGCTCCGGCATGGAGCGGATCGCGCCCTTTTTGGTTGTTACCAGATAGGCCGCCGCATTGGCAAAACGCAGCATGGCGGTCAGGTCCTCCGCCGTCAGTCCCTCCAAGCCGTGATCCAATACAAAGTTGAGAACACAGGCACAGAAGGTGTCCCCTGCACCGGTAGTCTCAATGGTACCTCCCAGCTTCAGGGCAGGGACAAACACCTTCTCTCCGCCATAATAGGAGCAGCTTCCCTCCGGCCCCGCCGTCACGTTCAGCAGGCGGATGTTGGGGTATTGTTCCCGCAGAATAGCGGCTCCCCGGTCAAAGTCCTTTTCTCTGGTCATGAATTCCAGCTCGTTGTCCGCGATTTTCAATATGTCGCACCGCGCCAACCCATAGGAAATCTGCTCTCTCGCCTCCTCCAGATCCGCCCACAGAGGAGGCCGGAGGTTGGGGTCAAAGGACAGCAGCGCACCGCCCCTTCCAGCCAGATCAACGGCTTTGCAGGTAGCTCGCCGCACACCTTCATGCGTCATGGACAGCGTACCGAAATGAAATATCCGGCATTGCTCCACAGAGCGCTCCGGGATCTCCTCTTCCGTCAGCATCATGTCTGCACCGGGATTGCGATAAAAAGAGAAATCCCGGTCCCCGTCGGGGAGTTTCTTCACAAAGGCCAGCGTTGTGCGCACATCCGGATCACGTACCAGACCGCCCGCACATATTCCCGCTTCCCGAATGATCGAACTGAGCAGATCCCCGAACATGTCTGCCCCCACCTTCCCGACAAAAAGACAGTCCCGGCCCAGCTTTTTCAGCATAGCCAGCACATTGCAGGGCGCTCCGCCCGGGTTGGCCTCAAACAGGGTGTTGCCCTGTCCGCTAAGGCCACTTTCAGTGAAATCAATCAGCAGCTCCCCCAGAGCCACTACGTCAAATCGCTTTTCCGTTATCATGCTGCTTGCTCCTCTCAATTTGAAATAAAATTATACCGCTTTGCAGCGGATATCGCAAAATTCCTTATGTATACAGTATAGCGGGGCAGGAGAAAATGAGCAATAGTTTTTCTCCCTTTTCCAAAAAGTGTTCCTACTGCTTAGCATTTGAAGTATAATGCATATTTACAGTTCCTTTTGCGCGGGTACACAATTCTGAAAAGAGAGTAGTTTTTTCATAAAAACAGCATGGGGCGGCAGTTCTCTCTGATAAAAATCCCCGGCCGGGGGTTGCGTTCCGCCGCCAAGTCTGTTAAAATGTAGACAAACCATCAAAGGAGGATGCCGGGTCATGAACGAGGAAGCCCAGTGCCGGAAAGCGGAAGAAATAAATCACGCATACATGCACGCCAACGGCGTTCCCCACGAGCATGCCGGCCACACCCATAGTCACACCCAGACGCGGGCGGTGGTCAACCGCCTGGCCCGGGCCATTGGACATCTGGAGCGGGTCAAAGCCATGGTGGAAGAGGGCCGGGACTGCTCTGAGGTCCTTGTCCAGCTGGCGGCGGTCCGCAGCGCCATCAACAACACGGGTAAGGTAATCCTGAAAGATCACCTTGAACATTGCGTAGCAGACGCCCTGGAGGCCCAGGACCGCACCGCCATTGACGAGCTGAACCGGGCTATTGAGCAGTTTGTAAAATAACGGAACCCCGCCGCGCTGTCTGCGGCGGGGTTCCGGCTCTGTTTGCTTCAACCCTTCAGGCGCTTATGCATCTATCAGTTCCCGGACAATGGGCAGCACCTGATAGATGTCCTCCACCACGTAATCCGGCTCAAATTCCCTCTTGACTCCGCAGTCTTTCTCCTTAGTCAGCTGAGAGCAGATTTGGATGGCTTTGACAAAGCCCGCTCTTTTCGAGCCGATAATATCCCGGGATATCGTGTCTCCCACGTAGACACATTCCTCCGGCCGGCTTTGCAGCTGGCACAGAGCCACCCGGAAGATATCCGGAGCCGGCTTGCGCATTCCGGTGACAGAAGAAAGGGTGACGTCCCGGAAATAATCCCGGATACCATACTCTTTCAGCGTGTCGAACACCTGATAGAGCGCGGCGGTATTGCTGACCACTCCCAGCTTCAGCCCCAGGCCCTTCAGTCCCTCCAGCATTTCCTCCACTCGGGGGCGAAGCGACCGGTGGAAGTGTGTAACCTCCCACATGTGGGCAATTTCCTCACAATGGGGAGTCAGCTTTTCCACAGGAAAGTGGAAGTCCTCCAGCACATAACCGCACCAGATGGAAACAGGCTTCAGCTCCACGTCACAGGAATCCCGGTATTTCCCATACCGGACCCAACCGGCATCCACCCGCCTCTTCAGCTCCTCCCTGTCCACACCAGTGTCCAGACCATAGGAAGCCAGCATGCTCTTCAGCTTCTCAATAGCCGCCCACTCGGACTGGCTGTCCACAAAGATATCCTCCAGGGTGCCGCCCATATCGAACAATACAGATGTAATCATAAAATTGACCTCCCAGTGCTCTCACACTCTATTTGGGGTTGTGGTTAGTTCCTTGCCGGGGGCAGGATAGTTCCGTCCTCCCGGATGGTGAAGTCCACGGATGCCCAGCAGTCCGGCGGATTCTCCCGCCGGGCAAAGCTGTCGGTAAACCACACCTGTGCGCCCCATTCCTCCAGCAGGCCGATGGCCGCCAGAGAGGGCCGGTCCTTCCGGGGAATATATTCTGCCGGGCAGGAAATGACGGCATGCAGGGGACGCAGCCGCTGGAGCAGAGCGGGCGTGACAGATTTTGCATCTCCGTGGTGGGGGACCTTAAAGATATCGCATTTCTCCGCTCTATCCTCCCAGGCTGCTCCATAGCAATCCCCCGCCAGTTCAATCCGCCGCCCGGCATAATACAGCCGCGCCCGCAGTGCCCCGGGATTGCGGTACTTGGAGGACCACCAGACCATATCCCGATCCGTCCGCCCTCCCTTCAGCAGAGCAGTCCAGACCTGCCGCTGTCGGGCGGCGGCTTCAGAGCCGGCGAGGATCAATTCCCCTCGAAGCCGGGGCGTCAAACGAAGCGGAAGCGTCTCCTCCATCTGCCGGAGACGGCAGCCTTTCGCCCGCATTGCTTCTGTCAGCACACTCCACCGCTCCAGACAGTTTATAAGCCCTTTCACGGTTTTTTCCTCCGTCCCTGTCCGGGCAATCGCTCTAACTGGAGCATCGGGAAAAAAGCCAGAGTACACTGTCTCGATTTCCGCTGTCTCCAGCACTCCTGCCAATCCTGCAAAGTGATCCTCGTGCAGGTGGGTAATCACCAGAGCGTCCAGCCGGGCAATCCCCCGCTCCCGCAGGTATGCACCGGCAGTCAACCGCCGGGAACCGGGATAAGCGCCTGCATCCGCCCTGCCAGTATCCACCAGCAGACGGAAGACCTCGTCTCCGTTCCGCTCTTCCACGAGGATGGCGTCGCCATCCCCCACATTGATAAAATGCAGATCCAGCATCGCTCACCTGCGCTGGGTATACTTTTTCCAGGGGGCTTCCCCATCCTCTTTCGGAGGCACATAGTCCCTCCGGTACAGCAGATAGGTCACCGCCAGCCCCAGAAGAACCGGAATCAGAATAAACCAGGCAAAGAAATGGAGGAACGCCCCAAACGCTCCCCGGTCTCCCAGCATAAACACCATGGATACGCACACCAGCGCGGCGTACAGTGCCAGCCAGATATGGCAGCCCAGCATCAGCCGCTTGTCAGTGAACAGGCGGTGCAGTACCAGAGAAATCAGCGCCAGTGCCGCGCCGGCGGCCAGGGATTGCAGCAGATTGGCCGCCAAAACCGGCCAGGAAGCAGTCAGCGGCGTGAGCCATTCGATGGAGAAGTTGAATGCGGCGATATACAGCAGTACATATACCAGACTCAGGCAGAAGGTGTACACCATAAGGCCGCTTTTGGGTTTGCCATCCTCAGTGAAAAGGAAAGCTTTCCAGAAGCTTTTCTCACGTTTGGCCCATTTCTCCTTTCGCTCGCTCCTTCTTCGTTCCCGCTCCGCCTGATCAATCTGGCGGTAAAAATCATTGTTGTGATCCATAGATAGAAGCCTCCTTTTGGTCCTGCCTGTAAAAAGCGCCCTGCGCGGCAGGTGTGTGCCTGCCGCGCAGGGCTTCCATTCAGCTCAGGGTCTATCCGCAGTAAGCTGTATGCAGATTGCGCGGTCAAATTTTCCCAGGTGCGAACGCGTCATAAAGCCTGCGATGTGTGTGGATTATTGGCGGATAGGCTCTTAGTATACGCCAGGCCAGGACAAAGGTCAAGGCCCCGGGGGGAAATTACTTGGTGTAGGGGCTGATGCTCAGCCAGTAGTTCCAGAGGTCCTGGGTGGAGCCGAAGGTAACGTTGATCGCCGCCAGATCCGGCTCAATGGCACCGCACTCCTGGAGGCTCACAGGGTTCCAGTCACCCGCCACGTCGTCACGGACAGGCCAGTTGCCTTCCTTGGAGAAGGGCTTCAGGCCGCCGCTCTGGCCGTCCACGCCGCCGGTGATCCAGCGGATGAACAGGCGGGCCGCCGCCGGGTGCCGGCAGCCGTTAACCACATACATGTACTCGCAGTTCTCCAGGCCGGTATAGGGAGTCAGGTTGGTCAGCCACGCAATGTTGTAGCCGGACTCGTCCCGGTTGCCGATCTTGCCGCCGGAGGCCAGGCACAGGGCGGGATCGTCCTTGGTGGAGTTGTCCACGGCCTTGACCAGCTCGTCGCCGTCACCGATGAAGGTCATCTGCATCTGGGAGAAACGCCACATGTACTCCAGACCGGCGTTGTTCTCAGGCACGTCGAACTCGAAGCCGCTGCCGTCATAGGTGTACTCCAGGGGCTCGCCATACAGCTCCTCGTATGCCTGCTCCATCTGTTCGGCATTGACCACGAAGCTGGCAAACAGGGACAGGTAAGAAGTTTCAGTGCCGATCTCCTTGGTAAACAGGCGGTACTTCTGGGAGCCGTCCTCGTTCTTCTCGATGATCTGCCACCAGCTGGTTACGGGCTGCTCATCGGGGAAGGCTTCGGTGTTGTAGTACCAGAAACTCTGGGAGGCATACAGGGGATAGCCGTAGCGCAGCAGGTCCTCGTCCACCTTGGCGGAGAGGTCGCGGGGATAGAAGGCGGACATGTAGCCCTCCTCATAGTAGTCGAAGAACACGTTGCCGTTGACGTCCTTGGCCTGGAGCACGTCGCCGAAGATGTTGCCGGAGTCGGCCTCCAGCATGCACTTTTCCAGAACCTCGTCCTGGTCCATGTCCATGATGACCACGTCCAGGCCGGGATAGGCGGCCTCGAAGTCCTCTTCCGCCTTCATCATCTTGGAGGAGGTGGCGTAGATGTTGATCTCCGGGTACTCCTTGACCTCCTCCAGAGCCTTCTGATACAGCTCCTCGTCGGTCATGTCGCTCCACTCGTCGTAGATGGGACCGAAGAACTCGGAGTCCTCCACATTTTCGGGCTCCTGGGCGTCGCCGCCCTTGTTCTCGCCCTGGCTGGGCTGGCCGCCGTCAGGTTTCTCCTCGTCGCCGGTTCCGCCGCAGGCGGCCAGGCTCAGAAGCATAACCAGGGCCAGAAGAAGGGCTAAGAGCTTGCTCTTTTTCATAGTAATCCAATTCTCCTTTCAAATTACAAGTGAACAGGTTGGGGATTCGTATTTCCTCGCCGTCTCTTTTCCCTGCGGGGCGGCGTCAGAAATCGCGCTTAATGGG
Organism: uncultured Oscillospiraceae bacterium; assembly: GCA_910579725.1. GTDB lineage: Bacteria > Bacillota > Clostridia > Oscillospirales > Oscillospiraceae > Pelethomonas. Next base: position 13,777 of record CAJTUD010000004.1, read on the forward strand.
CCCGCTTGATGAGGCGGGTGCTCTTGGCATCGTAAATATTGATCTTCTCCGGCGCGATATGAACATACACCGTCTGGTCAATATCGTACTGGGCCAAGCCAATCTGCTTGGAGAGGAAATCGCTCTTGCCGGCCTGGAGGGACACCAGGGTCTCGGAACCGGCGGGCTGGTTGGCATAAACCTTTACAGGCAGGGAGCCGGGCTCCTGGGTCGCGGTGATATGCACCTGCTCGGGACGGATGGCCACCACCACAGGGAACTCGCCGCCGGGGATGGGCTCGTCGGTCATATCGGCCTTGTCGAAGGTGTAGTCGCTGAGTTCGCACTTGACCATCAGCTTGCCGTTTTCGTATCTGGCGGTACCTTCCAGGAAGTTGATCCGGGGGTTGCCGATGAAATCGGCGGCCTCCAGGTCAATGGGATTCATATAAAGGTCCATAGGAGCATCCACCTGGCTGAGTTCGCCGGCCTTGAAGAGAGCGATCTTGGTGGACATGGTCAGGGCCTCCACCTGATCGTGGGTAACATAAATGATGGTGGTGCCCAGCTCACGGTGAATGCGCTGAAGCTCGCTTCTCATGTCAATGCGCAGGCGGGCGTCCAGGTTGGAGAGGGGCTCGTCGAGGAGGAGCAGCTTGGGGTTGGATGCCACGGCCCGGGCGATGGCCACGCGCTGCTGCTGGCCGCCGGAGAGCTCGTTGGGATAGCGGTCGATATACTCCTCAATACGCATCATCCGCAGAGAATCCTGAATGCGCTTGTCAATCTCTGTCTTGGGCAGCTTCTGGATCTTCAGGCCGAAGGCAATGTTCTCCTTCACCGTCATGTGGGGCCACAGGGCGTAGGACTGGAATACCAGATTCAGTCCCCGCTTGCTGGGCTCGGCGTAGTAGGCGATGTCGGCGTTGATCATCTCCTCGCCGTCAATGGTCATAACGCCGTTCTGGGGCTTTTCCAGGCCGGAGACCACGCGAAGAGTGGTGGTCTTGCCGCAGCCGGAGGGGCCCAGCAGAGTCATGAAGTCGCCGTCCTCGATAACCAGATTGATGTCCCGCAGGACGTGGTTGTCGCCGTAGAATTTATCAATATGTTTCAGTTCAATTCTGCTCATTGTGTCAACCTTTCCTTTCTGTTTGTTCCGTCCCGGGTCACCATGCCTTGCCGATATCCGCACCGAAGCGGTTGGCAATGATGTAGCACACTAAGATAAACAACAGCACACACACGGAAATGGCGTCGGCCATCTGGTTATAGCCCTCCTGGGAATAGGTGAAGGCCAGGTAGGACATGGTCTGGGTATGCTTATCCATCATGATGATGATGAGATCCAGCTCCTTGGCGATGCTGATGAAGGTCAGCATGAAGCCGGAGATAAAGCCGTTCTTCGCCAGAGGCAGAACGATCTTGCCCATCCGCTGCCAGAAGTTGGCACCGTTGATGTCGGCGGCCTCCTCCAGCTCCACGGCGATCTGCATCATGTTGGCTGTGCCGGACCGGCTGGCAAAGGGGAAGTGCTTGACCACGCTGGTCAGGACGATGAGGGTGAAGGTGCCATACAGGGAGGGAATCAGTCCGCCCAGGCGGGGCTGGGAGAACATGGCCACGTACATGGAGGAGAAGGCCACGCCGCTCATCAGGTAGGGCACAAATACCAGCTGTTCCGTGGCGGAACCATACCACTTGCCCCGGCCACGGGTGGAGATATAGCCCAGGAACTGGCCGCAGAAGGCGGTGATGATGGAGCCGATGAAGGTCAGGCGGACGGTGTTCCACACAGCCTTGCCGAACTCCGCGTTGCGGAAGATACCCTCCATGCTGGTGTAGGTCTGGGCCTCATCCAGGGTGCCGATCCAGTTGTAGAGGGTCAGGTTGCTCAGGCCATAGCCGTTGCCGGTGGTGATCTGGAAGGTCTCCATGACCAGCACGAACATGGGGGCCACCATGGCGAAGAACAGGAAGATCACCAAAAAGCTCATCAGGGGGATCTTGGCCCCGCCCAGGTGCATCTCATTGGACCGGCCGCCCTTGCCGCCGATGGTGGCATAGGACTTGCGCACGCCGATGATCCGCTGGTTGGAGAAGATGATGAGGGCCGCCAGACTGATGAGCACCAGGCTCATGGCAAAGCCCACGCCCTGAGGACCCCCGTTGATGAAGGTCTTCATCTTGGTTGCCAGGGTGAAGTAACCGATGCGAGAGCCCAGGTTAGCTGCCACGCCGTAGGTGCCGATAGACTTGCTGAGGGTCATGACCACGGCGGAGAGGATGCTGGGCAGCACCAGGGGAAGGGTAATGGATTTGAGAATCTGCACCTTGTTGGCGCCGCAGATCTCACCCATCTCCTCCAGCTCCGAGTTGATGGAGCGCAGGGCGGAGGAGACGTGTATGTAGGAGAAAGCGTAGTAGTGCAGCGACATACAAAGGACGATGGCCACAGGGCCATAGGCCAGCCAGTCGGGAATGGGGATGCCCATGCCGGCCAGGAAGCCCAGGGAGCCAGAGGTCTTGTTGCGGAATACCGCCAGCCAGGCCAGGGCCTTGCACCAGGAGGGGATCATATATGGGATGACCACCAGCATGCCCAGCAGCTTTTTGCCGGGGATGTCGGAGCGGACCATCAGCCAGCCCAGCACAGAACCCAGGGGTACCGACACGACGACGGTGAAGAAGCCCACCACCAGGGAGTTCTTCAGCGGGCCCCACAGCGTGGCGCCGGACAGCTTGCTGACCAGGATATATCGCCAGTAGTACAACGTAAAGTCTCCCACCTCGCCGCCGTACCGTTTGGCCTCGGCACGCGCCAGGGTGAAGGTGGAGGCAATCATCTGAAGCAGGGGAATCACGATCAGGCAGAACAGAATCACAAGGCTGATCGCCACAATCATATTGAATGGGTTTTTGACCACGTTCAATATCTGGTTTTTAAGTCGTGTCTTGTTGAATGGACGGCGTTCTCTCTTCCTTTTCACATTGTTGCTCCTTTCGTCACATCAAATATGCTGGTCAACCCGCCGCCTTGCGGAGCCCGCGAGGCAAGCGGCGTATTTTTCCTTTTCACTCCCACCTTTCTACGAACACGTTTCCGATATTAGATTACTGTAATAATTATAGCAAACCCGGGCAATATCGTCAATTACTTTACGCTGCAAAAACAATTTTTCGCCGTTTTGTCTATAAGTGCGGCATCAAACTTGGCAGGATTCACAACTTCTTAAAAAACCGGCGAAATTTTCTGGCCAGTTTGTTACATATCAATTCATTTTATGCAAATGTTTCCGTAAAATATTCGTAGTCTGCAAGGTTCTGGCATCGCACAGGCTTGAGAACAGATTCAGCTCACGCCAGCCGGAGCGGAACAGAAAACGCCAGGGACATTTTGTCCCCGGCGTTTTCAAGCTTGCCGCCTCCCTGACAGTCCCATATATTTCTGCTTTTCAGCATCTGCGGTACGCCGTCATAGTTTCTCCCTTCCGGGCCACTATTATTAAGCGAGAAAATCTACTGTTGATCCAATGGATGAATCAAATCGAGCGCAGGGCTTTGCGGCGTTCATCTCCGCGCGTGCAGCGTCATAAACTTGCTTGTAAATATTGTTCGAATCTCTAAGGAACTGACTCTCCGCCCTTGTCGTCAGGCTCTGCCAGCCGCCGCTGCTTGTATTATAGTTCGCAATTTGCTCCCTATCAGATGAATATACCATAGCGACCTGGTTCTCCGGAGTGCTATGGAGGTCCCCAGAGCAGCGGCCTTCTGCAGCTCCCGTAACATCTGCGCTATTGGAGCAGAGCGGTCCGGGGAGACATATTTTTCCATTTGACTATGACGCATCTGTATGGCTTTTTATCCATGTAGACGCCCTTCTGTGCATCTTCCCGAGCCAGTTCCTGAAGCTTCTTGACAAAGTCATCTATCATTGCGTTTTTAGACGCTTCCACTGCCTTTTTCTGAATCAAAGGCGTCTTCCCCCACTTGGCAGCCTTCATAGGATTATTTACGCCGCTTATCTGCATATCCCATCATCTCCTTCCCGATCTGGATGCTCCAGCTTTTCCAGCTGAAATTTCCGCTGTAATTTACATCGGCAAACTGTCCCAAAAAGTTCAGTGAATCCGTAAAAATAAAGAAACTAAGCCCGCGCGGCGCTGACAGCGCTGCGCAGGCTTAGTTATTTCAGCAGTACATAGAGGGCTTTTCAATGGTCTCAACTTTCAGGAACTGGCTGGTGCCGCGGGAGGCGTTCAGCGCATCCCCGGCCACGCAGGCCACATAACCGTCCCAGGAGGAGGGACCGGTGAGCTTGCCCTCCTCGATGGACTGGACCCAGCGGCAGAGCTCAATATCATAGGCCTCAATGAACCGCTCCTTCCAGTCCGTCATAATGGGCATGGATTCAGCGGGATTCGCGCTGTCCCATCCGGCGGGCCGGGAGCGGCGGACCACGGCATAGGGGTCCGGCAACTTTACGGTGCCGTTCTCACAGACCACCTCGCACTGGATGTCGTAGCCGTACCCGTCGGCCACCTGGACCTCCACGTCGATGAAGCAGCCTTTCTTGGTGCGCATGAGCATCACCTGAGGGTTGTCATAGCCTTTATCAGAGTTGGCGGACTGGCGGACCCGGACACACTGAGCGTCCTCGTACTCGTCTCCCAGCAGCCACCGGCAGATGTCCAGCTCGTGGATGGCCACGTTGGTCACACCGTTCTCCGTCTTGAAGCCCGGTCCCTGGGACACGTTGCGGTGGCAGGCCTTGATGAGCAGGGGAGCTCCCAGCTCGCCGGAGTCAATGATCCGTTTCATCTCCGCGTAGCCCCGGTCGTACCGGCGCATGAAGCCCACCTGGACCAGCCGCTTGCCAATCTCCTGCTCCCGCGCAATGATCTCCTCGCAGTCCTTGGCGTTCTGGCTCAAGGGCTTCTCGCAGAAGCACCACTTCTCGTACTTCAGCACTTCCATCACGTAGTCGTGGTGGGTGGCATCAATGGAGGTGATGACCACCGCCTCCACCTCGGGATCGGCAATCATGCCGCCGCAATCGCTGCCAAAGGAACGGATGCCATATTTGGCAGCCGTCTCGTCGGCTGCCGCCGCCGCATAGTCGCTGACGGCCACCACCGTGGCGCCGGGGACCGTATCCATGATTCTGCGGCAGTGGTCCTTGCCAATAGCGCCGCAGCCGATGATGCCAATTTTCAGCATGGTTTGTTTTCCTCCACTTTTAATCAGTATTTCCGCGCGTCCTTCTCGTGAGCCAGATGATCCTGATACGCCTCCAGATTCCGGGGATTCTCCGAAACTGCCGTATCGCCCACACGCCACCAGGAACCGTAGCCGTCGGTCATGGACTTGGGCAGCACCCGGATGTCGAACAGCACCGGCACGCCCTCCACCTTCTTGGCATCGGCGATGGCGTCTTTCAGCTCGGAAAGACTGTGAATGGTATACGCTTTGCAGCCGTAGCCCTCGGCGATCTTGGCGAAGTCCACCGGCATAAACGCTCCGGAGAACTTCCCATCCTCTCCCCGCCAGCGCAGCTCGGTGCAGAGGGTGTCGTTGCCGTGGCCCACCTGGAGATTGTTGATGCAGCCATAGCTGGCGTTGTTGAAAAGGCAGATATTGATTTTCTTATGCTCCTGAACTGCCGTCAGCAGCTCTGCGTGAAGCATGATGAAGCTGCCGTCGCCGCACATGGCATACACGTCTTTGTCGCCGACGGCGTACTTCACACCCAGTGCACCGGAAATCTCGTAACCCATACAGGAGTAGCCATACTCCATATTATAGGTATCCACGGCCCGAGGCCGCCACATCCGCTGCATGTCGCCGGGCAGGGAACCCGCCGCGCCGATGACTACGTCCTCGGGGTCAATGCAGTGGTTGATGCAGCCCAGGACCTCCGTCTGGGTGAGGCTGGCGTCCAGGTCCTTGGCAAAGCGGAAGGCGGACTGGGCGTTGGCATCGTTGATCTCCGGCACGTAGCCTTCGCCGAAGGCGATGGCGTCCAGCCGGTCCAACTCCTTCTGCCAGCGGGCCCGGGCTTCGACGACCTCAGTGGTGTAGGGGGCCTTGTATTCCCCGACAGCCGCCAGCAGGGCAGGCAGAGCCCGCTTGGCGTCAGCCGCTACCGGCAGAGCATCCAGCTTCAGCGCCTGAAACTCGGAGACATTGATGTTGATGAACTTGGCATCCTCCCGGAACAGCCACTTGGAGGCGGTGGTGAAGTCGGTGTACCGGGTCCCCACGCCGATGACCACATCCGCCTCTCTGGCAATCTCGTTGGCGGCGGAGCAGCCCGTCACACCCACGCCGCCCAGGTTCAGGGGGTGGTCCCAGACGATGGCGCTCTTGCCCGCCTGGGTCTCCGCAAAGGGGATACCGGTAGTCTCTGCAAATTTCTTGAACTCCTCGTGGGCTTCGCTGTACCGCACGCCGCCGCCGCAAATAAGCATGGGGCGCTGGGCGTTCTTGACGATCTCCGCCGCCGCAGCGATGATTTCAGCCTCCGGCTCCCGCCGGGCCAGACGATGGACCCGCTTGGCAAAGAAGCTCTCCGGATAGTCGTAGGCCTCGCCTTCCACGTCCTGAGGCATGGCCACACACACCGCGCCGGTATTGGCCGGATCGGTCAGCACCCGCATGGCGCTGAGCATGGCGCTCATGAGCTGCTCAGGCCGGACCACCCGGTCCCAGTACCGGCACACAGGCCGGAAGGCATCGTTGGTAGACAGGCTCAGATCGTGGGTCTGTTCCACCTGCTGCAAAACAGGGTCAGGCTGGCGGCAGGCGTATACGTCGCCGGGCAGGATCAGTACGGGGATGTTGTTGGCGGTGGCGGTGGCGGCGGCAGTGACCATGTTGGCCGCGCCGGGGCCCACCGAGGAGGTGACGGCAATGATCTTTTTCCGCTTGCACTGCTTGGCGAAGGCCACGGCGGTATGGGCCATGCCCTGCTCGTTCTTGCCCTGCCAGACCTGCATCCGATGGGCCTCCTGGGCCAGCGCCTGGCCCAGGCCCACCACGTTGCCGTGGCCGGGAAGCATGATGACGCCTTCCACGAAGGGGTGCTCGATGCCGTCATAGCGGATGTACTGGTTCTCCAGGAACCGGACCAGGGCCTGGGCCATGGTCAGTCGAATGGTTTTCACGTTTCCTCAAGTCCTCCTTACCAATAATGATTAGATGTAACGCCGCGCCGTTTTCATATACTGCTTATAAGCCGCTCCAAACCGTTCAAGGCACCATCTTTCCTCGGAAAGGATAATCCAATGGGCGGAAATCTGGAAGGCCGCCACAAATCCGAACAGTATCCATGAGCGGGTCAGCAGAGCCATTCCTATAAAGCAGATAAAATAGGATACACACATGGGATTGCGGGGAATTCCATAAACACCGTTTGTGTTCAGACCTGTTTCATCCGGGGAGGAAAAGCTCGCTATGGAACCTGCACACAAACCAAGTCCCCCAATATAGCAAATCAGCCCCAAAACCAGATGCCACGAGAATGCAGCGAAAATTTTTACGAAGAACAGCGTCAGGAATATTCCCGCATTGCTGACTTGATAAATCCAATAAGCAACCCGCTCTCCTCCGCGGACCGGCGCGAAATATGCCGCGCGGGGCACCGCTTCCTGATTCAGGAGGGACAGCAATCCAAACCGTATGAGCAGGAACGGGAGCAGCAGCACAAATCCGTACAAAGCTTATCCCTGGAAAATGTGGTCATTTGCGTCCGGTTTCCACAGCCAGGCGTGCTCAGGATCGTCAATGCGGGTCTTCCTCCAGGGATCTCCCTCCAGATGCCGGATGCCCCAGGCATAGCACATGGCGTACCCCGGCGCGGCAGTCTGGGAGTGGAAGCCGTGGTTGATGACCGCCAAGCCGTTGTGGCCGGTTTTGTAAATTTCTCCGTTGGCAAATCCCGCACCGAAACCGTCGGGGTAGTCAAAGCGGTAGAAGTACACCTCCGGCTGGGGATGGTGGTGGGGCGGATAGGAAGACCACTTCCCCGGGAAGTTCAGCACCTCGCCCAGCACCATGTTGGAGAAGGGGGCGTTCTCATAGTCGAAAAAGGTCTTGATTTCCCGCCGCATGGCCCCCAGCAGCTCGCCATTGGCCCCAGCGTGCTGGGTCTGAATGGTCGAGGGAGTGTACATCACAGGCGTATAGTCCCGCTGGTTGACCGTCTTCTGGATATACAGCTCACTGTGCTCGTGGGCAGTCAGTTTGATCCTCGTCCCTTTACAGGCCAGCAGGCAGTAGGCTTCATGATGGAAGCAGTCCGGCCGCACCGCCTCCACGGTTTCCCCGTTCCAGCGATAGGTCACATTCCCGGAGAAGAGCAGCACAGCAATTTCCTTCAGAGCCTCCTCAAAAATAAAGGTATCCCCCTGCTCCATCACCAGCAACCCCACATCCATCCGGGTGCCCATATCGTCCGCAGCGGCATCGATGTAGGCATTGTATCCCTGCTTCAGTTCCGCGTTTTTATTCAGGTAAGTCATCGAAATCATCTCCTTAAAAAAGTGCCTCGAAAAACACCGCGCTCTCCGGCGATAGGTAAATCCTCCGCCTAAAACCGTCGCCTCAGCGATAAAGGTTTCACATCGAAACAAACCCCCTGCCGCCGCCCGGCAGCAGCAAATTTAAAGCCCGGTGTGCTCCCGGATATACGCCCTGGCCTTCTGCGCATAAAGCAGAGGATCTGCCTTAGCGGGGTCCTGCTCCGCCTCCACCAGAAGCCACCCCTGATATCCGGCGTCAGACAGAACCTTGAAAACGGGATCAAAATCAACGTCTCCATCCCCGGGGACAGTGAACGCTCCATTCCGCACCGCCTGGAGGAAGCTCCAGTTATTTCCCTTTGCCTTCTCCACCACAGGCAGCCGCATATCCTTCAAATGCACATGTCCGATCCGGTCCACGTACTTTTTCAGCATGATCAGGGGGTCCTCCCCGGCAAAGGTGAAATGACCGGTGTCATAGCAGAGGAACACATACCGGGGATCGGTGTTCGCCATCATCCGGTCTGTCTCCTCCGCTGTTTGGACCACGGTGCCCATGTGATGGTGGAAGCACAGCCGGAATCCCCGATCTGCGGCAGCCTTGCCCAGTTTGTTGAGTCCTGCGCAGAGAAGATCCCATTCCCGCTCATCCATTACATGCTTGTGATTCCCGGTAAGCACCGGCGTGTCCAACTGTCCTTGAATGGAGTAGCTCTGCTCGCTGACGTTGATCCGGTCCGCCCCGACGGCTGCCAGAAACTCCAGCTCCTTGACAAACTCCGCTTCCACTTCCTCGTAAGGCTTGGTAATCAGGAAGGAGGAAAACCACCGGCTGGCGATCCGCACCCCCCGCAAATCCAGTTGAGCCTTCAGCTCTGCCGGGTCACTGGGGTACTTGTTGCCGATTTCACATCCGGTGAAGCCCGCCAGGGCCATTTCGCTGACAATCTGCTTGAAGGTATTCTCAGAACCCAGCTCCGGCATGTCGTCATTGCACCAGCCGATGGGCGCAATGCCCAACTTCACAGTCTTGGGATCAAACATATCCGAATCCTCCTGTTCAAATCCGGGCCACGCCGGAAGCCTTGGCGGCCTCAGCCACGGCCTTGGCCACCGCCGGACCGACCCGTTTATCAAAAGCTTTTGGGATAATGTAGTCCGCGCTCAGCTCCTCGGGGGAGATCAGCTCCGCCAGAGCGCGGGCGGCAGCCATTTTCATCTCCTCGTTGATATCGCTGGCCCGCACGTCGAAGGTCCCCCGGAAGATGCCCGGGAAGGCCAGCACATTGTTGATCTGGTTGGGGAAGTCGCTTCGGCCTGTGGCAACCACCGCTGCGCCGCCGGCCTTTGCATCCTCGGGAAAGATCTCCGGAGTGGGGTTGGCGCAGGCGAAGATGACGGGGTCACGGTTCATGGTTTTCACCATTTCCGTGGTAACGGTACCGGGAGCAGAGACGCCGATAAACACGTCCGCGCCCGCCAGCATATCAGCCAGTGTCCCCTCCTTTTTCTCCAGGTTTGTTACTTGGGCCATCTCCTCCTTGATCCAGTTCAGGCCGTCCCGTCCCGCGTAGATGGCTCCTTTCCTGTCACACATGGTCACGTGCTTGTATCCGGCGGAGAGGAGGAGCTTCACGATAGACACCGCCGCCGCGCCTGCGCCGGAGGTGACAATCTTCACATCCTCTTTCTTTTTGCCCACCACCTTCAGCGCGTTGGTCAGACCCGCCAGGGTGATAACGGCGGTGCCATGCTGGTCGTCATGGAAGATGGGGATGTCGCACTTTTCCTTCAGCTTCCGCTCAATCTCAAAGCACCGGGGAGCGGCAATATCCTCCAGATTGACGCCGCCGAAGCTGCCGGACATGAGATACACCGCATTGACAAACTCGTCCACATCGTGGGTCTTCACACACAGAGGAAATGCATCCACGCCGCCGAATGCCTTGAACAGCACGCATTTTCCCTCCATGACGGGCATCCCGGCCTCAGGACCAATGTCCCCCAGGCCCAGAACGGCAGAACCGTCGGTGATGACGGCACACAGATTGTGGCGGCGGGTCAGCTCGTAGCTCTTGTCAATATCCTTCTGAATTTCCAGGCAGGGCTGGGCCACGCCGGGGGTGTAGGCAAGGGACAGATCCTCCTTGCTCTCCACAGGCACAGTGGCGATCACTTCGATTTTTCCTTTCCACTCCTGGTGGAGGCGGAGAGATTCCTTAGCGTAATCCATAATGGCGATTCTCCTTTTATTGTTTTACAATCCTGGGCAGCGTTGACCCGCCGCAGGGCATGGCCAGCACCGTAGCCTCCGGTCCCAGCTTGGCAAAGGCCGCGTCCAAAGCGGCCTGGACGGAGACGTGTGGGGTGAGGAAGATGGACCGGACAAACTCCGGCTCCAGATCGGATACCAGATACACGTCCGCCTTCTCCAGGGTCATGGCGATGGCGGCGGCCTTGTGCCCTCCCAGCTGGAAGTCCCTGCCGATGCGCTCGATCATGGCTTGGGGGGATGCGGATTTGGTCATCCACTCCTCGAAGACCCGCTCTCCCAGTCCCTCCCTGCAAGACCCGATGAGCACGATCACGCCGCCGGGTTTCACCGCGTGGCGGGCGTTGTCCAATGCCTTCTGAGTCTGGTACAGGTTCAGATCCTTGGGTGCGCCGCCTTGGCTGACCAGGACGATGTCCGCCCCCTCCGGCAATTCCTTGAGGTACAGCCGGTCCAGGAAATCACACCCGGCCCGGTGGGCCTTCACAGGATGCCCTGCCACCGCCCGGATGATCTCCTTGTGTTCGCTGAGTACCACATTGAGGATAAAATCAATGCCGCAGAGGGTCCCGGCCTCCTCGATATCCATCCGCAGAGGGTTCGTCTCCAGGGCCCCGGCACAGGCCTCGGGCCGGACCATCATGGAGTGGTTGGACTGGATGGCATCCCGGGTGGAGACGCCGGGCATGATCGCCTTGGCTCCGCCGGAGTACCCGGCAAAATAGTGGTACTCAATGTTTCCCAGGCAGATTCGCCGGTCCGCCTCCGCCACGGCGCGGGTGATATCCACAGGGGTTCCGGCGGCGGTGACACCCATATGGACGCAGTCCGCCGGGTCGCTGTCCACACAGGCAATTTCCTTCCACGCCCGTTCTCCGGCCAGTTTTTTTCTCTCTTCGTCCGTATGCTTCCGGTGACTGCCCAAGGCAAACACCAGCGTAATGTCCTCTGCCTTCACTCCCGCTGCATACAGCTCATCCAAAAGAGCGGGCATCACTTGATAGGTTGGCATGGGCCGGGTGATGTCGCTGGTGACAATGGCGATCTTCTCTCCGGACCGGACGATGTCTCCCAGCCGCGGGGAACCGATGGGCTCGGTCAGGGCCCGGCGGACCTCCGCTTCCCCGGTGAGGCCCGGCGCCACCTCGTTGGCATGGAGGACTCCCAGCAGATTTTTCTCCGGGACCTCGGCCTCCTGTATTCCCGCACCGAATCCAAAGCTCAGGCGCATGGCTCAGCCCTTCCTTGCCAGCACAGCCTTTGCCCTCTCCGCAACGCGGGCGGCGGTGAGGCCAAAGCGCTCCTGCAAGTAATCCTGCGGACCCACCTCGCCGAACTCGTCCTCCACCGCCACGTATCCGGCGGGAACAGGGTGCTTCTGCGCCAACACCTCGCTGACCGCGGACCACAGGCCGCCATACCGGTTATGGTTCTCTGCTGTCAGCACTGCGCCGCATTTCTTCGCCCAGGCTTCCACAGCCGTCTCGTCCAAGGGCTTGATAGTGAACATATCGATCACCGCCACGCTGATCCCCTCGGCCTCCAGAGCCTTTGCGGCCTGCATAGCCTCGTGAACCATGATCCCGGCGGCAAAAATGGCAATATCGCTGCCCTCCCGCAGAGTAACCGCCTTCCCGATGGGCAGCTCGCTGCCCTCCTCGTAGACCTTGGCGTACTGCTTCCGGCCCACCCGGATGAACTTCACGCCGGGCCGGTCCACGCACTGGCCCAGTACGCTGACAAGGAGAGTGGGGTCGGTGACGTCAATCACCGTGGCCCCCGGCATGGCCCGGTAGAGAGCCACATCCTCGAAGGGCATGTGGGTGCCCCCGTTCATGGTGGCGGTGACACCGGGATCAGTACCGATGATCGTAATATCGTTTCGGGCGTAGGCGCCGCTCAAAAACGCCTGGTCATAGCACCTTCTGGAGGCAAAGGGCCCGAAGGTGTGAACAATGGGCTTGAATCCGGCGGAGGCCAGACCGCAGGCCACACCAACCATGTTGGCCTCGGCGATGCCGCAATTGACGGCCCGGTCCGGGTTCGCCTGCGCCCACTTGGCAGTACCGATGCAGCTCATCAGATCTGCGTCCAGATAGATGACGTCCAGGTCCCGCTCCGCCAGGGCGGGAATCGTCTCCCCCAGCACGTTTTTGCACAGGCGGGGATCCATCTCCCCCGTATACACGATTTTCGCCATCTCTCAGCCCTCCAGTTCTGCCAGCTGGGCTTTCAGCTGGGCGGTCCATCTCTCGTACTGCTCGTCGCTGACGGTGAGGCTATGGTTCATGACGGTATCCGCCACTTCCTGAATGCCCGCACCCTTTGTGGTGTCCAGAACAATAGCACAGGGCCTGCCGCTGCCCTGCCGGGTGTGCTCCAGGGCCTCTGCCACGGCCTCCACATCGTTGCCGTTCACTTTCACGGTGTCAAACCCAAATGCCTCGAACTTGGCCACATAGTCCCCCATGGGATACACGTCCTCGGTCCAGCCGTCCAACTGTCTCTTGTTCCAGTCCAGCAGTACCACCAGATTGTCCAGCTTCTTTGCCGAGGCGAAAGCCAGGGCTTCCCAAACCTGGCCCTCATTGCTCTCGCCGTCGCCCACGATCAGGAATACCCGGGAACTCCGGCCCTTCAGCTTGTCGCCCAGGGCCATGCCGCAGGCCAGGGATGTACCCTGCCCCAGAGAGCCGGTGGTCATGTCCACACCAGGGGTTTTATTCCTGTCACAGTGGCTGGGCAGCCGAGTGCCCGGGCGGTTCAGGGTCTTCAGTTCCTCATAGGGGAAAAAGCCTTTCACCGCCAGGGTGCCGTACACCGCCGGACCGGCGTGGCCTTTGGAGCAGACCAGCTTATCCCGATCCGGCTGCTTGGGATTGTTCACGTCAATGTTCATCTCCCGGCCGTACAGCACTGCCAGCACGTCGGCAATGCTCATTGCTCCGCCCAGGTGGCCGGAGCCCAAAGAGTGGATGGCGTCCAGAGCCGCCATACGGATACGGACGGCCAGCGCCCGCAGTTCTTTTGTTTTAGCCGCTTCCATATTGTGTCACCTCTCAATTCCCGCATAAACCGGCCCCGTGGCGCAGGGCCCTCACCACCGGCAGCTCCTCTCCGGTCAGAAACCGGATCAGGGCTCCGCCGCCGGTGCAGATGTAGCCCATTTGATCCGTCAGTCCGTACTTCTCTGTGGCGGTGATGCTGTCACCGCCGCCCAGAACCGTGTGAGCCTCCGTATCCGCCAGAGCCTGCCAGACGGCCTTTGTTCCCGCCTCGCTGGGAGCCTGCTCAAAGACGCCCATGGGTCCGTTGACGAAGACGGTTTTGGCATTCAGTATGATTTCACGGTAGAGCTTTGCGGTCTCGCCGCCGACGTCTACCGCCGCAATATCCGCTGGAATGCAGCCCAGGGCCGCCTCTTGCCGCACCCCGTCCTGTACCCAGGCCAGATCCGCCGGCAAAATGATTTTTTCGCTATACTGCGCGTACAGCTCTCTGGCTTTTTCAATGTACTCCCCATAATTGGACTTCATGATAAAGTCCACGCTGCCCCGGCCGGTTTCCTTTCCAAGAGCGGTGAGGAAGATATTCCCTACCAGTCCGCCGGTGAGAATCTGATCCGCCGTACCTCGATCCAGAACGGTTTTCATCATCAGGAAGGCATCGGAAATCTTTGCCCCGCCCAATACAAATACACAGGGCCGCACCGGCTCCTCCATCACCTGGGCGACGGTGCAGAACTCCTTTTCAAAGAGCCGTCCCATATAGGAAGGCAGAACCTGCTCAAAGCCGCAGAGACTGGGCTGGTCCCGATGGGAGGCGGCAAAGGCGTCACAGACGTAGAGATCCGCCAGGGGGGCCAGCTTCTCCACCAGCAGGGTTTTTGCCTGCTGCTCGTGAGTGAGGCGGAGCTTCATCTCAAAGAGGGTCTGCTCCTCCGCCACAAAGCGAACATTGTCCAAAAGGAGGATTCTGCCGTTTTTCAGATTCTGAATCGCCGCCCGGGCGGCGGGACCGCAGACATCGTCGATCCACTGGACCTCTCTGTCCAGCAGACGGCTCAATACTGCCGCGTGGGGCTTGGTGGTATAATAATTCTTATATTCGATATCGCTGCCCTGATGGGCCAGAAGGACCACTCGCGCTCCCTTGTCGGAAAGCTCTTTGATGGTAGGAACACATGCTTCAATGCGGTTGATGCTTTTCAGCGTGCCCTTTTCCCGGTCTACGGGCTGGTTGATGTCCACCCGGCAGAGGACGGTTTTTCCTTCCACCCGGGCGTCATCCAGGGTCTTGATTCCAAATTGCATACAGTCTCCTTTACGGCCCCGGCGGGGCCGCCTCGGCATAAATCAATCGTTCAGATTCGCGCCTTGCCAGCAGGCTGGCCTGCGTCGCTTCACAGGTGCGAGAGCCTCTTTTCGCTTTCGCGAAAAGAGGTGGTGATTCTGCATGACCAATAGATGCAGCCGTTGCAGAATCGTTGCCGCGGGATAAAAGCAGGCAGGCGCCCGGCGGCGAATCCCCGGGACGGTCATTTGCGCCCAGGGCTCAAATGACCGTCCCCAGGGAATCCAGGGCCGGGATGAGAATGATCCGCTCCGCCCACAGGGTGAGGAAATTACTTGAATCTGCCGATACGCAGGTACTTGTTGGTCTCAGCCGTACCGGTTTCACGGGTCGGCTGCATCTCCATGGCAGCGCGAACAGCATCCATTGTCTCGGGGATTGTTACACTCTCCTGAGGAATATTGATGGCATACATGATATCGTCGCCGCTCTCGACGATGCTGTCCTCCCAAAGACCGATCTCATACATGTCGCCCCGGCGGTTGCCCAGATCCCGGGCGTACTTGAACAGGCTGGCATTGCCCATAAAGCCTTCGTCAATGGTGACGGTGCGGATCCGGGGGTGCGCCCGGAAGGCTTCCAGAGCCTGCTCCCTGGTGATCTTCTTCCCGTCCTTGCCGGAAGCCAGGACAGTGATGATGTGCCCATGGGTCACAGGAGTATGTACCAAGATGCCCGTGGCCTCCACGTGGGGCATGATGGTCATCAGATCCACTGCCTGATGGCTGGGAGCCTTATCAATCTGAAGTGCGTTGGTCAGACCCCGATGATAGTCGCCGGGGTCCGCCACCCGGCGGATGATGGTGATGGCAACCTTCTCCACCCCTACAGCCCGGTCCAGACAGTCCACTGTGCGGATCAGACCGGTGGTGTTGCAGCTGGTCAGCTTCAGATACTTCTGACCCAGACCCTTCTCATAGTTGGCGTAGCCGTGGAAGAACACATCCGCCACGGAGTTTTTTTCGCCTCCCTGGAAAATGGCCTTCACACCCATCTTCTCATACAGCTCCTTGTTCTTCGCGCCCACGCCGCCGGGGGAGGAGTCCAGCATGATATCCACCTTGCCGCACAGCTCCTCGAAGGAACCGGCCACGGGGATGTCCTGTGCGTCAAACTTTGCCTTGTCCGCGCCGCCCACCAGATACAGGTCGTACTTGACATTGTTGGCTCCAACCATGTCGTTCTCCCTCAGAGCCCGGATGGCCAGGGTAGGGGCCAGATCCGCAATACCTACCAGCTCCATGTCCCCCTGCATGGCCACGCCGTCCGCCAGACGCTGGCCAATGGTGCCGTAGCCCGCCACGCCTACTCTTACCTTTGCCATATGAATCGTCCTCCATTTCAAAATCTGTGCGGCCAGTGCCGCAAACGTTTTACATAAAGATTGTAGCATCTGTTTCTCTGTCTGTCAATTTCAAATGTTATTTTTTTGGTAATTTTCTTTGATAAGCCAACTAAACTTACCAATTTTTATAAAACAGTTGACAACTCTCCTGTCAGGCGTTATGATGGGTTTATGAAAAATTTTGGATTTTCCGGAAAGGAGGCTCCCTATGAAGGACAACCGTCGAAAACAGATGGAAGCCCTGGTCGCCCGGCGGAATACTGTCACCATGGAGGAGCTGCGCCAGAGCTTCGGCGTATCCATGAATACCATCCGCGCCGACGTAGCCTATCTGGTGGATACCGGGGCGGTGGAAAAGATTTACGGCGGCGTCCGTTCCGCTCAGCGGCAGGAGGTCCCTCTGTTCACCCAGCGCACCCAGCTCCGCGCCGGGGAAAAGCTGCGGATCGCCCGGTACGCCCAGGGCCTTGTGGAGGACGGGGACACCCTGTACATCGATGCGGGCACCACCACCATGCATCTGATCGAATGCCTGGACCCCGGCAAGCATGTGACTATCGTCACCGGCAATCTCTATGTGGTTCATCAGGCTTACGACAAACCACAGGTGGAACTGATCGTTCTGCCCGGCAGCATGAACCGCCGGACCAACTCCGTGGCCGATGTGAGCACGCTGGAGTTTCTGGGACGATATCAGTTTGCCAAGGCCTTCATGGGAGCCTCCGGCTTATCGCCGGAGGGGCGGCTGAACGTATCGACCTACATCGAGTATGAACTGAAGCGGCAGGCCGTGGCCCGGAGCCGGCAGACCTGGCTGCTGCTGGACGGGGGTAAGTTTGGCGGCGGAAGCCTGATGTCCTATGGCGCACTGGAGGATATGACGGGCCTTGTCACGGGGCCGCAGTGCCCGGAGGAGGTCCGCAGCCGCTGCAGCCGGAATGGCGTTGCACTGGCCATTGTCGAATAATACAGGGAGGAACCGCCATGCGCGAGTACAGAATTGAAACGCACCTGCACACCAACCACATCAGCAAATGCGGCCGCTTGGACGCCGAGACCCTTGCGGAGAGGTATGCTCAGGCGGGCTATGCCGCCGTGGCCGTCACGGACCACTACAACCGGGACACCTTTGCATATCTGCACATCGACACCACTGTCCCGGGGGATGTCACAGGTCCTTTTCTGGATGGCTTTCGCCGGATGGAGGAGGCTTGCGCCAAACAGGGAGTGAAAGTGTACAAAGGGGCGGAGCTGCGTTTTGACGAGTGTGAAAATGATTACCTGCTTTACAATTACCCTGAAGAACTGCTGGCCCGGCCGGAAGAGGTGTTCCATCTGGGTATCGCCGCTTTCGCACCACTGGCCAGGGCGGCGGGCGCACTGCTGATTCAGGCCCACCCTTACCGGAGAAAGTGCACCCCTGCCATTGCCTGTTACCTGGACGGCGTGGAGGTCATGAACCGGAATCCCCGGCACGAAAACGAAAATGACCGGGCGGAGGCTTACGCCGCCCAGTTCGGCTTGCTGCGCACCGGAGGGTCGGATTGCCACCAGTGGGAGGACATTGCACAGGGAGGCATCGTCTCTTCTGTCCTGCCGGAGAATGATGCGGATTTTGTCCGCCTGCTGCGGGAGGGCGAATATAAAATTATCGGAGCAGATTTGTAAGAACCCGCTTTTATCGATTGCAAATGCAGTTTTCAAAACATAACCGGCCTGTCCACGGGCATACACTGTAGCAAACGCGCAGGGAGGGCGGTCATGATGAGAAGAGATCGGATTGTTGTGTTTTTGCTGCGCAGGCGGTACTTGCTGATGGCGCTGGCATTGGCGCTGGCAGCAGTGATGTTTCTGGCCGCCTGTCTGCCGGATCTGCTCCTGTAACGGCGGCACAGCACTGAGAGCGCCCGGACGCTTCCTGCGGGTCCGGGCGCTTGAGTGTTTTTTCCAGGCGGACCGCTTTTGCATAAAAGGTACCCACAGGCATTTTGCAGATACCAGCGGCCTCCCGGAGTGTCAGACGCTTATTTCTCCAGTTCCGATGGACCTCCCGGAAGTTATCCGGCAGAGAATTGGGCGGGCGTCCAAATTTGACGCCTCTGGCCTTGGCAGCAGCTATGCCCTCCGCCTGCCGCTGGCGGATGTTGGAGCGTTCGTTCTCCGCTGCAAAGGAGAGAACCTGCAAGACAATATCGCTGAGAAAGGTCCCCATCAGATCCTTTCCCCGGCGGGTATCCAGCAGAGGCATATCCAGCACCACGATGTCCACACCCCGGTCCTTGGTCAGAATGCGCCACTGCTCCAGGATCTCCGTATAATTGCGCCCCAGCCGGTCAATGCTTTTGATGTATAGCAAGTCGTCAGTTCTGAACCGGCCCACCATCCGCTGGTATTGGGTACGCTGGAAATCCTTTCCGGATTGTTTGTCTGTAAAGATGTTTTTCTCCGGGATATCCAGCGCCCGCATGGCAATCATCTGCCGGTCCTCGTTCTGGTCTGTACTGGAGACTCGAATGTAGCCGTAAATTGTTCCTGGCATAGATGTCCTTCCTCCGTTTATTTCTTTCTCTAAATAGAAAAAAGCCGCACCTCCCATCACTCGAGAGGTGCGGTTTTCCCTATCGGAGAGCCAGTGTGCGGGCGCCGCGCCGGTTATGGCGCCGTCTTTCTCAGCCGGTCCAGCAGCCCCCGGCAGCCAGCGTCGATATCCCGCCACGCAGCGTCGAAGTCCCCGGTATACCAGGGGTCGGCGACATCTTCAGAACGGCCGGCATAGTCCAGCAGCAGGCCAATCTTCCCATCGGGGTCTCCGCCGCAAATCCGCCGCATGTTTCGCAGATTGGCCTGGTCCATTCCAATCAGCAGGTCATATCGGTTATAATCCTCCGCCGTCAGCTGTCGTGCAGTCTTTCCGGCGCAGCCGATACCATATTCCGCCAGCTTCCGGCGGGCGGCCGGGTAAACCGGATTGCCGGTCTCCTCGCTGCTGGTAGCAGCAGAGGCAATATCAAATTCCGTCTCCAGCCCTGCGCTCTTGACCAGATTTTTCATGATGAATTCTCCCATAGGGCTGCGGCAGATATTGCCGTGGCAAACGAATAAGATTCTTGTCATATCCTGAAACCTCTTGAAAGTATTGATATTCCAGCATAAAACGGTATAGTTCTGACCCCGGAAGTAACCGGAACGACTGGAAACACCACCATCGGCTTCCCATCCTTGTCCAATTCCGCTGAAGCTGGTAATTGACGCTGGTGTCGACGTATTTGTACGCATACCGTCCATCTATGCGCTGCTCTCTCCACGGTGAAGAATGCGGTTTTGCTGTTGTCACATCGCTTTTCGCTTACATCTGCGCTCCTTTCCAGGAAAAGAGCCTCGGCATGATATAATGTATTATACCATAGCCGAGACCTGATTTCCATATCAACCTGAATGTTTTACAGGAACTTCTCGTAAGGTGCAGCGCTTAAATCGACGGCAACTTGTCCAAAAACTGATCAAATGGTTGGCATTTGATTAAGATTTTTACACTGTTCTGAATAGCAAAGCCAACGTCCAGATTTTGGTTCACAGCCGGCACCCTGAAAATCGGTAAAGTCCGGCGGTCAAAATGGCGCAAAACAGCGTTGACATCCCTGCACCTCGTAAATTTACACTTCTTCGATAGGAAGAGGGAGCGCCCTGTAGGGCGCTCCCTCTTCCTTCGCGTTTACTTTGCTCTAACGATGCACTCAAACACCTGGTCACCCGCAGTGGCGGTCACGGTGGTGGTGCCTCGTGATACCCATGTTACTTTTCCGGTTTCGTCGATGGCGGCTACGCTGGGGTCGGCGCTGGACCAGACGACGGCTCCCTCATAGACATTCCGGGTGCCTTTGATGAGCAGTTTCATCTGCACCGGGGTGTCGCCGCTCCCAAAGGTGAAGTCCGTCTTGTTGATGCTCAAATCCGGGATGTTTGGATCAATCCAGGGATCGCCCTCCACCTTTACCTGACAGCTGGCTGTCTCCTCGCCGCTGGCGGCAGTGATGACTACAGTTCCGCCAGCTTTGCCGGTGACGGCACCGCCGTCTACCGAGGCGATCTCCGGGTTGGAGGAGCTCCAGATGATCTCCCCGCTGCCGCCGGTGGCAGTCAAACGGCCCGTTTCACCCGCCGGGATGGTAATATCCGTCTGGGACAGTGCCAGCGGGCCAGCAGGCTCATCCGCCACAGTTGGCTCTTCTGCATCTCCGGGCTGATTTTCTTCACCTGGTGCATTGTCCGGCGCAGGCTCGTCCCCTCCCGGAACCTGGGCGGGCACCGGCTGTAAACCGTCCTCCGGCGGCGTCTGACCGGCGGGGCGGTCATTTGCCGTCTGACTGCTGGCCGGCGGGTCCTGCACATCCCGGATACCTACGGCATCGGCCATATCATCCCCGAAGAACACATAGACCATCACACCCAGAATAATGATCCCAGTCAGCAGCAGCATGACCCCTCCGGCTCCGCCGCTGCGGGCGTTCTGCCGCTTCTCCACTCTCCGGCCGCTGCGCCGCCTGGGCGGGCGGCCGCGCCGAATGGCCGCCTCCTCCTCGCAGAAGGGGCAGGAGCGGTATGTATCGGAATATTCCTCCCCACATTTGGGGCAGCGGCGGTTGCTCATAGCAGTATGTCCTCCTTGGGGCAGAATCTATTTTACATAATATCGTTTTTTTTCATCGCAGTCAACCGGGTTTTGTCGAATTTGACGCAAGATGTGAAAATTTTGTTCCCGCCCTTTCCAAAATTCTCCGCTGATAATGCCATCCCCTTCCACACAAACTACCGGGGAATGGAGGAATGCGTTTATGAAAAAGTTTCATATGCCCACAGCATATACCATTTTGTTCATCCTGCTGATCCTGGTGGCCGCCTCCACCTGGGTGATCCCCGCCGGAACCTACGAGCGCTCCGGAGAAGAGAGCACTCCGGTGGCGGGCACCTATCAGACCGTAGAACAGCAGCCACAGGGACCGGGAGATGTGATTCTGGCCTCCTTTCAGGGTTTCTACGACGCGGTGGATGTGGCGCTGTTCATCCTGATGGTGGGCGGCTTCCTGGGCGTGGTGATGAAAACCGGAGCCATTGACGCCGGCGTCAGCAACATCATCCGCATTCTGAACGGCCAGGAGATCTGGCTGATTCCGGTACTGATGATCATGTTCAGCCTGGGAGGCACATCTTTCGGCATGTGGGAGGAGACCATGGCCTTTTATCCCTTGCTGATTCCGGTGTTTATCTCGGCGGGATATGATCCCCTGGTGGGAATTTCGGTGGTGCTGCTGGGCAGCGGGGCGGGCGTACTGGCCAGCACCGTCAATCCTTTTGCCACCGGCATTGCCTCCGGCTTCGCGGGGGTCAGCCTGGGAGACGGACTTCTGCCCCGGCTGCTGATGCTGCTGGTTTTTGATGCGGCGGCCATCTGGTATGTCATGGCCTACGCCAGTCGGGTCCGCGCCCACCCGGAAAAGTCCCTGGTAGCGGGAATCAGCCGCCGCGCCGGAGCGGCCCGGGGCGGCGAAGTGCCCACCCTCACCGCCCGGCGGAAGGTTGTGCTGGTCCTGTTTGCCTTGGTTTTCCTGGTGATGATCTACGGGGTCATTCCCTTCGATGAGATCGGCGTGCCCATTCCCACTCTGGGCTGGTGGTTCCCGGAACTCAGCGGATTGTTCCTGATAGGCGGGATCGCCATTGGTTTGGCCTACGGTCTGAAGGAGCAGGATCTCACCGATGCCTTTGTGGCCGGCGCGGCGGATCTGACCGGCGTGGGTCTCATCATCGGCATCAGCCGGGGCATCACCGTGTTGATGGATGGAGGGCAGATTACGGACACGGTTCTCTACTGGGGAGAGCGGGCCCTGGAGGGAACGGGATCTGTGGCGTTCATCCTGTTGGTGTATCTCATCTATATTCCCCTGTCCGTCCTGATTCCCTCCTCGTCAGGGCTGGCCACCCTGTCCATTCCCATTCTGGCGCCTCTGGGCCGGTTCGCCGGCATCGGCGGGGATCTGATTGTCACCGCCTTCCAGTCCGCCTCGGGCCTGGTGAATATTGTCACACCCACAGCGGCAGTGGTCATGGGCGGTCTGGCGCTGGGAGACGTCCCCTACGACCGATGGGTGAAGTTTGTGTGGAAATTGATACTGATTTTCTTCTTGCTGACGGTGGCATTTTTGGCGGTATCGGCTATTTTGTAGAGGCTTTTGTGTGTGATATAATAGCGCCGTGGAAGAGCGGGGTTCCTGCCTCTTCCACGGCATGGAACCAATCCCGGGCGGGCACAGATACCCGCCTCTACATATCCCGACACATACAGGAGCGCCGCCATGAAAGTCATCGACATGCACACCCACATCTTTCCGGAAAAGATCGCCGCCAAGGCCACCGTTGCTACAGCTGAGTATTTCGACCTCCCCGAGCCGCCCAACCACTATGGCAGCGTTTCCGAACTGGTGGACGTCCTGCGCCGGGCGGGGATCAACTACGCTATGGTCTTCTCTGCTGCCACCACAGAGCACCAGGTGGAGCACATCAACCGCTATATTTGCTCGGAGGCGGAAGTCAATTCCCATTTTCTCCCCTGCGGCACCATTCACGCCGGATATGAGCATTACCGGGAGGAGTTGGGCTGGATGCGGGAGCATGGGATCCACGGCGTGAAGCTCCACCCGGAGTTCCAGCACTTCGTGCTCAACGATGAGCGGCTGTTCCCCATGTTTGAGGAGATGGAGAAAAATGATATGTTTCTCATTGCCCACATGGGAGACCCCCGGGTGAACGTCTCCGGCCCCCGCCGGATGATCCCTATCGCGGAGACCTTCCCCAAGCTTCGGTGCATCGCCGCCCACCTGGGCAACTGGGGGGACTGGGATATTGAGAAAATCCGTCCTCTGGCAAAGCTGCCAAACGTCTACACTGACATCAGCTCCTCCTTCAGCTACGTTACGGACAAGGCCCCTCTGTACTCTATTCTCCGTGAGTACGACCCCACCCACGTATTCTGGGGCTCCGACTACCCCATCTGGTGTCCTCAGAAGGAGCTGGACAAGACCCTGGCGCTGGGACTGGAGCAGGACTTTTTGGAGGATGTCCTCTTCAACAACTTCGCCGCGTTTTACCATTATCGGAAGCTGTGATGAAAAATCTCCGGCTCGGGATTCCTCCCAGCCCGGAGATTTTTCATCACAGCTCTTTCCGCACAATCAGTGTATTGCACCGTCAGGCCATATGGACAAAGCAGGCCTTCTCGCACATCCCCACAGGACCTGATCTCTATTTCCGTCACTTCGCTCCCTATGGCTTCACGGTAAAGTTTTCAAATCTGCTGCCCTGCCGGATCAGCTCCTCCAGCTTGTCCACCGGCTGGGCACTGCCGTCGTCCATAATAAACCGCACCGTCACCGGCCTGCCCAGCTTCTCCTCCGTAACGGCTTGAATCACCTTCACAGCCTCAGGGCTGTTGAGGCTCTCCATCGTCAGCTCGTCGCCGCAGCGCACCACCAGCGCACCGTCCTCCATAGCTCCCCGCGCGTCATCCAGCATATACCAGAACATCGGTGTGAGCTGGTTTTTATACTGCTCCACCAGCTCTCCCCACAGCTCCCAGCAGGGAGCGGAAGCGGCCGCCGGAGCGGACTTTTTCCGTTTCGGTTTTTCTGAAACCGGCGAAACCGGACAGGCCGGTTCGCTGTAAGGCTGCGGACCGGCATCCCAGGGGGGCTCATCCTCCGGCGGTGCTTCCGGCAGAGGCGGACGCTCCTCCTCCCAGGGCGGACCATCCATTTCCACAACAGACGGCGTGGACCCGACGGCTGTTTTCCGCGAAGACTGGACACAGGACGCGGCGGAAACCGCGCCCCCCTCCTCCAGCCGCACCAGCCGGGCGGCCAGTGCCACCACGTCGCCGCAGAGGCTCTCATCGCACAACCGCAGCAGGCACAGCTCCGCGTCGGTACGCCGGTTGGCGCTGAGCGGCAGCGCAGCGGAAACGCTTTGCAGCTGGGCGGCCATGAACAGCAGCCGGGTGGGGCTGACACCTTGGCTCAGGCGGTCCATCAGGCCGTCGTCATACCCGCCGGACAGCAGCGCAGCGCCGCCCTCCGGCGCAGTCATGCGGATAAGCAGATCCCGGGTCAGGGCGGACAGTTCGCCCAGCAGCGCACCCACATCCTTGCCTCCCCTGTACAGCCGGTCCAAAGTCAGCAGAGCAGCTTGCGCGTCTCTTCCCAGCAAACAGCCCATCAGCTCCGCCGTTTGCAAATTCCCCGCCAAACCCAGGACATCCAGTACTCGCTCGCTGCTGACGGCGCCTCCCGCCGCGCCGCACTGGTCCAGCAGACTCAGCGCGTCCCGCATTGCCCCGTCGGAGAGGCGGGCAAGCAGCCCAGCGGCCTCCTCCGTCAGCTCTATGCCCTCCTGCCCAGCTACATAGAGCAGCCGGGCGGCGATATCCCTGGGCAGAATGCGCTTGAAAGCAAAGCGCTGGCACCGGGAGAGAATGGTCGCAGGAACCTTGTGGAGCTCTGTGGTGGCCAGAATGAAAATCAGATGAGCCGGAGGCTCCTCCAGAATTTTCAGCAGGGCGTTGAAAGCGGAAATGGACAGCATGTGAACTTCATCGATGATATACACCCGGTATTTCACACTGGCAGGGGAATAGACGGCCTCGTCCCGCAGGGCCCTGACCTGGTCCACGCCGTTATTGCTGGCCGCGTCAAGCTCCAGCACATCCAGAAGACTGCTGTTATCAATGCCCAGGCAGGCGGGGCACCGGTTGCAGGGGTCGCCGTCCACTGGGTTGCGGCAGTTGACCGCCTTGGCCAGGATTTTAGCGCAGGTGGTCTTGCCGGTGCCGCGGGTTCCAGTAAACAGGTAAGCATGGCTGAGTCGCCCCTGAGCCGCCTGACGGCGCAGAGTCTCTGTGATGTGCTCCTGACCCACCACGTCAGAGAAGGACCTGGGCCTCCATTTGCGGTATAGTGCCTGATACATACGGATACCTCCCGTCTACAAAAAATAGGGGCCTTAATGGCCCCTATCGTGCGCCGCAAAATACTCTCCGCAAGCATCCGCTCCGAACCGGAGCCCTCGCGGCACATATCGTCCCGCTTAATGCTGCTCGGTTCCCCGCCTGACATGGTTCACAGGCTTCCATTGCGCGAGACCGGAACCTCAACACGAATGCCTGCGGAGGGTATTTCATGACGTTGCATTTATTATACACGATTGTTTGCCGGATTGCAAGAGGAAATTTTTTGTGACCCTTTTAGAATAGATATTGCTGGATATAAACTCCGTCGATTTCACTAAAGCTCCTAATAAATCCTGGCTCTGCATACCCTCGCACAAACGATATACGCAAGTTTATTAGATATTAAAAGGTACGGTAAGCTCCTCCCCTGCAAGTACTTTTTAGGGGCGTATACGTATATTTTTTGCTGCTCCAAACTCCGAAAATGAAGGCAAAAAACAGGAAATCTTTTCTTGATTTCCTGTTTTGATTTGCCTTTCTATATGGCGGCGGTTATGCAGTTTTCAGTGCGCTGTTTACAAAAAAACCTACAAACAAAGATTCATTTTTCCATAGCATTATTTTCCTGCGGATGCTGTATATTCATGGTATCTTTTCTCCTGCGCGATTCCAACAAAGCAGAAGTTACTGCGCTCTTTTACATAAAGAAAAGTGCTTTGTCTGGCAGATAGCAATCCATAAACATACACCATACTTATCAATGACAGCGACAAGCTTACCGTCCCAGCTTCGCCCGCAGCTCCGCGCCCTTGTCCTCGTAACCGGGCTTGTTGAGCAGGGCAAACATGTTCTTCTTATACGCCTCCACGCCAGGCTGGTCAAAGGGATTGACACCCAGAAGATAGCCGGAAAGGCCGCAGGCGTACTCAAAGAAGTAGATCAGTTCGCCGCAGGTGTAGGCGTTGATCTCTCCCGCGTGAATGATCAGGTTTGGCACGCCGCCCTCCACGTGGGCCAGCAGAGTGCCGTCCATGGCCTGGGTTGCGATAAAGTCCATGTCTTTTCCCGCCAGGAAGTTCAGACCGTCGCCGTCGGCCTCGTCCCGGGGCACGCACAGCTGGCGGGCACTTTTGCCAAAGCGGATGACGGTTTCCAGCATGAGCCGCTCGCCCTGCTGGATATACTGACCCATGGAGTGGAGGTCGGCGGTGAATTCCACGCTGGCGGGGAAGAGGCCCTTGTTCTCCTTGCCCTCGCTCTCACCGTAAAGCTGCTTCCACCACTCGGCAAAGAACCGGGCCCTGGGCTCATAGGCAGCCAGAATCTCCACCTTTTTGCCCTGCTTGTACAGATCGCTCCGGGCGGCGGCGTACTGCCAGGCGGGGTTAACCTCCAGACCGGGCTTGCGGCAGGTTTCCATCATGTCCGCCGCGCCGCGCATCAGCTGATCCAGATCGATCCCGGCTACGGCGATGGGCAGCAGGCCCACGGCGGTGAGCACGCTGTAGCGTCCGCCCACGTCGTCGGGCACCACGTAGGCGTCGTAACCCTCGGCGTCAGCCAGGGACTTCAGCGCCCCGCGGGCCTTGTCGGTGGTGGCGTAAATACGCTTGGCCGCCTCGGCCTTGCCATACTTTTCCTCCAGTCTGGCCTTGAAGAAGCGGAAAGCCACGGCGGGCTCAGTGGTGGTACCGGACTTGGAAATGACGTTTACGGAGAAATCATCGCCGCCAATCAGATCGAAAATCTCCTGTAAGGCATCGCCGCTCAGGCCGTTGCCAGCGAAATAAATATTGGGCGTGTTTTTCTTTTTGAGGTTGTAGTTATTGGATTCCAGCAGCTCAATTACCGCCCGGGCGCCCAGATAGCTGCCGCCAATGCCGATGACCACCAGTGCCTTGCTGTCGGACTGAATTTTTTTTGCGGCGGCCTTGATGCGGGCATATTCATCCTTATCATAGTCCCGGGGGAGATTCACCCAGCCGACGAAGTCGTTGCCCCGGCCGGAGGCTTCCTGAAGCCAGGTATGGGCCTGAGCGAGGCCTTCGGAAAATTGTTCCACATGGGTGGAGCTGTTGGAGAGATTGATCTGAAGCATGGATTGTTCCTCCTTGACAGTAAAATTTGGGGAGTGTTTCGATACAAGCAGTATACCACCACCGTTTTCATAGGGCAAGAGATTTCTTGTCAGTATCAGCTTTCAGAAAAGCTCCGGCTTACTGGAAGTATTTCACTGCGCTGCGGAACAAACCCATATCATACCGGCCGGGGACGTTCCGGTAGAGGAAGGGACCGATACGTTCGCTGTGGCCCATCTTGCCCAGCACCCGGCCGTTGGGGGAGGCAACGCCCTCGACGGCCCACAGGGCCCCGTTGGGGTTGAAGGCTGTATCCATGGTAGGCGCGCCGGTCAGATCCACATACTGAGTGGCGATCTGGCCGTTGTCCGCCAGCTGGCGCAGGACACTCTCCGGGGCTATGAACCGCCCCTCGCCGTGGGAAGTGGGGACGCTGTAAATCTCACCGGGAGCGGTCTCCAGCAGCCAGGGGGACAGGCTGGAGCACACCCGAGTGCGAACAATGGAGGACTGGTGCCGCCCGATGGTGTTGTAGGTCAGGGTGGGACAGCTCCCGTCCGTGTCCCGAATCTCGCCAAAGGGAATCAGTCCCAGCTTCACCAGGGCCTGGAAACCGTTGCAGATACCCAGCATCAGGCCGTCCCGGTTTTGCAGCAGGTCATGGATGGCATCCGTCAGGCGGGGGTTGCGGAGGAAGGAAACAATGAACTTGGCGGAGCCGTCCGGCTCGTCGCCGCCGGAAAAGCCTCCGGGGAGGAAGACAATCTGGGCGTTCCGGATGGAGCGCTCCAGCTCCAGGGCAGACTGGGCCAATGCCTCGGCTGTCAGGTTACGGATTACCACCGTCTCGGCGGTCATGCCAGCGCGGAGGCAGGCCCGGAGGCTGTCGTACTCGCAGTTGGCGCCGGGGAACACGGGGATCACCGTCCGGGGACTGGCAATGCCGTGAGGCATCACTGCGGGAGCCTTGCCGGTCCAGGTAATGGGCTCCACATTGCCGGTTTCGGCGGTCCGGGTGGGGTACACATCCTCCAGAACGGACTCGTTGAGAGATAACAGCTCGTCGATTTCGGCCGAATCATGACAGATGGTAATTACCGGTTCTGCGGTAGTCATGCCAATGCGTCTGGCGCAGGGACAGTCCGTGTCCTCCGTCAGCTCGGCTGCAATGGCCGCATAGAACGGGACATACCACCACTCATTCTCCAGCCCGGCCTCGGACCGGAAGCCCACCTTGTTGCCAAAGGACATCTTCATCACTGCCTCGGCGGCACTGTCCTCGATTGCCCAGGCGGCCTTTACCTTTCCGTCCCGGGCCAGGGCGTGGAACGCCTCCCAAGCGGTCTTGATCTGCTCCGGGTCCGCTCCGGCAAAAAGATACACCGGATGCCCCGCCGCCTTGAACTCGGGGGTGATAATCTCCCCTGCCTTGACCGGCGCGATGGCAAAGGAGATCACCGTAGGCGGCACGTCCAGATCCATGAAGGAACCGGACATGGAGTCCTTCCCGCCGATGGCGGCGCAGCCGTAGTCCAACTGGGCCTCCAGTGCTCCCAAGAGGGCGGCGAAGGGCTTGCCCCAGCGCTCCGGGTCTGTGCGCAGTTTCTCAAAAAATTCCTGCAAGGTAAGGTAGGCTTTTTTGTAGTCTGCTCCCGCCGCTACGACCTTGGTCAGGGAAGTGACCACACTGTCCATAGCCCCGGAGAAGGGATCGACGCTCATCCGCTCCGGGTCGCAACCGTAGGCCATGACGCTGGCCTGCTCCGTTTCCTGTCCCGGCAGGACAGGCAGCAGGGCGGTCATGGACTGGGTGGGGGTGCGCTGGGTTTTCCCTCCAAAGGGCATGGTCACGCTGCCCGCGCCGATGGTACTGTCGAAGCGTTCCACCAATCCCCGCCGGGAGGCGCAGGGAAGGCCCGCCGCCAACTCCCGCAGAGAATGGAATTTAGGTGCTCCCATCGCGGTGCGGTCCTTTTCCCGGACGGACACGGAGGCGTGTTTCACCGCGCCATTGGTGTCCAGGAAGGCCCTGCTCAGATCCGCGATAGTCTCCCCGCGCCATTTCATCACCATGCGGGGGGCTTCTGTAACCACAGCGGCCCGGTAGGCTTCCAGGTTCTCAGTTCCGGCCAGGGCGATGAATTTCTCTTCGTCCTCGGGGGCCACCACCACCGCCATGCGCTCCTGGCTCTCGGAGATGGCAAGCTCTGTGCCGTCCAGGCCGTCGTACTTCTTTCGCACCGCGTCCAGATCGATCTCCAGGCCGTCCGCCAGTTCGCCGATGGCCACCGACACGCCGCCTGCACCGAAATCATTGCAGCGCTTGATCATCCGCGTCACGCCGGGGTTTCTGAACAGCCGCTGGAGTTTTCGCTCCTCAGGGGCGTTGCCCTTCTGGACCTCGCTGGCCATAGTGGTGAGAGATTTCAGATTGTGGCTCTTGGAGGAGCCGGTGGCTCCTCCGATACCGTCCCGGCCGGTGCGGCCCCCCAGAAGAATCACCACGTCGCCGGGGGCAGGACGCTCCCGGCGGACGTTGGATGCCGGAGCCGCGGCCACTACCGCGCCGCACTCCAGATGCTTGGCAATGTAGCCGGGGTGGTAGAGCTCCGCTACGTGGCCGGTGGCAAGGCCAATCTGGTTGCCGTAGGAGGAGTAGCCCGCCGCCGCTGTCTGAGCAATTTTCCGCTGAGGCAGCTTGCCCGGGAGCGTGTCCGCGAAGCTGGCTCTCGGGTCGCCGCAGCCGGTGACGCGCATAGCCTGGTGGACGTAGGCCCGCCCGGACAGGGGGTCCCGGATGCATCCGCCGATGCAGGTGGCCGCACCGCCGAAGGGCTCGATCTCCGTGGGGTGATTATGGGTCTCATTTTTAAACATCAGCAGCCAGTCCTGTGTTTCTCCGTCCACCACAGCGGGGACATGGATGGAGCAGGCGTTGATCTCCTCACTCTCGTCCAGCTCGGGAAGCAGGCCCCGCTTTTTCAGCGTCTTGGCTCCGATGGTGGCGATGTCCATCAGGGTCTGAGGCCGCTTGGCGGCCTTCTCCTCGCCGTACACCTCCACGCGGGCCGCCAGATAGCGTTGGTACGCCTCCTTCACGCTGGTATCGTATTTCCCGTCCGGAGCCTCGATCTGAATATTTTCCAGGTGGGTGGAGAAGGTGGTGTGGCGGCAGTGGTCGGACCAGTAGGTGTCCACCACCCGGACCTCGGTGATGGTGGGGTTCCGATGTTCGGTATCCCGGAAGTAGGTCTGTAAAAATTTCAGGTCGTCCAGGTCCATGGCCAGCCCCAGCCTGTCCAGCAGGGCGGCGAGGCCGTCTCCGTCCAGTCCGGTGAAGCCCTCCAGCGTCTCCACCATAGGCGGCGCGTCATGGGTGCGGACCAGGGTCTCGGGCTTGTCCATGGACGCTTCCCGGCTCTCCACGGGGTTAATGAGATAGCTCTTGATCTTCTCCATATCCGCCCCGGTCAGCCGTCCCTCCAGCAGATACACCTTGGCGTGGCGGACCAGGGGGCGCTCCACCCCGGCCATGAGCTGCACGCACTGGGCGCAGGAATCAGCACGCTGGTCAAACTGCCCCGGCAGGGCCTCCACTGCCAGCAGGCTGTGGCAGGTCCGGGGCTCTGGGAAAGTCTCGTCCCAGATCACGTCCACCTGGGGCTCGGAGAACACGATATGTCTGGCCTTCTCATAGACGTCGGGGCTGACGCCCTCCACATCGTAGCGGTTCAGGATGCGGACGCCCTCCAGATTCTCAATGCCCAGAAAGCCCCGCAGGTCGCCCAGCAGGTTCCCCGCCTCCGGGGACAGGCCGGGCCGTTTTTCCACAAAAATGCGGTATACCATTTTCTTCACTCTTCCTCCATGATCTCTCCGTGAATGCTCGCTCTGCCTCCGTTGGGGCACTTTGCATCAAATCGCTTTGCGCGGACACCGCCATAACCCAGCCCGGCCCCGTTCAGCAGAGCGCAGGCCTGCGGGTAAATGCTGTTCCATAATTTGTGGCACAGCGGAGGGCACAGGTTTTTAACAAGAAATTGCCGTTCGCTGCAAAAGCAGCGGCACCGGCTGTCCGTAATAGTAAGTCTCACCCTTCGCATTTCAAAGCCTTCAGCGCCCGGCGGCCGATGTCCCGGCGGCAATAAGCGTTATCAAAGTGAATCCGGTCCGCCAGGGCATACGCCTTCTCAACGGCGGCAGGCAGATTCCCGGCCACCGCCGCAGCGCCCAGAACGCGGCCTCCGCTGGTCAGCAGTTTCCCGTCACTTTGTGTCGCTCCGGCAATGTAGATGCGCTCATCCGCCTCTGTTGCAGGCAGGGTAATGGGGAATCCCTTTTCATATTTCTCCGGGTAGCCTTTGGACGCGAGAATGACGCAGCAGGCGGATTTTTCGCTGAATTTCACTTCCGTGTCCGCCAGACTTCCCCTGGATACCGCCAGCATGATCTCCAGCAGGCTGCTCTCCAACAGAGGCAGCACCACCTGGGTCTCCGGGTCGCCGAAGCGGCAGTTGTACTCGATCACCTTGGGCCCCTGCGGCGTCAGCATCAGGCCGAAATACAGGCAGCCCTTGAAGGGACGGCCTTCCGCCTTCATGGCCCGGATGGTGGGCAGGAAGATTTTCTCCATGCACTCCCCGGCCAGCGCGGGGGTGTAGTAAGGATTGGGGGCGATAGTGCCCATACCGCCGGTGTTCAGGCCTTGGTCTCCGTCCAGAGCCCGCTTGTGGTCCATGGAGGACGCCATGGGAATCACCGTCTCCCCGTCGGTGAAAGACAGAACGGATACCTCCGGACCAGTCAGAAATTCCTCAACGACCACCGTGGTTCCGCTGTCACCGAAGACACGGTCCTCCATCATGGAACGCACAGCCTTCTGCGCCGCCTCACGGGTTTCGCAGATCAGCACCCCCTTGCCCAGGGCCAGTCCGTCGGCCTTGACCACTACGGGCATGGGGCAGGATTCCACATAGGCCAGTGCCTTGTCCAGAGCGTTGAAGGTTTCGTAAGAGGCGGTGGGGATGCCGTACTTTTTCATCAGATCCTTGGAGAACGCCTTGCTGCTCTCAATGACAGCAGCGCTCTTCTGAGGGCCGAAGCAGGCGAAGCCTTCCGCCTCCAGCGCATCCACCATCCCCAAAGCGAGGGGATCGTCAGGGGCCACCACCACAAAATCCACATCGTACCGCTTCGCTGCGGCAATTGCGGCGGAAATGTCCGTGGCGGAGCCCTCCAGGCAAACAGCGTCGGCGGCGATGCCGCCGTTGCCGGGCAGGGCATAGATTTTTTCTGCTCGCTCATCCTCTTTTAATTTTTTTATGATCGCGTGCTCGCGGCCACCGCCGCCAACCACAAGAATTTTCATTTCCGTATCTCCTTCTTGCCGCCCCTGCGGGGCGGCCCTTCTGCCCGTCTCACCATAGATTTTCCTCTTCTTTTCCCTTGTGGGAAAAGAAACAAAAGCCCCCTCAAGGGACGTTCCCTCCCTTGAGAATCCTTCTCATTACGAGGGAAATCATTTTTTACGCTTCTACGTACCCTGGTCGTTCTGTTTGGATGCTTTCGTTGGTGCGCCGGATTTCTGCGTCTAACCACGAACATGCTGCGGTGTCCGTGAGACTTTTAAATCGCAGGTTTAAGCACGTTTTTGCCTGCTTTTGCCGCAGGGCAAAAGCAGGCGCAGGGCCTGGGGGCGCACAGCCCCCGGGCCGATTCAGGAAGAACGTCCCCTTGCCGCGCAAAACGCGGCAGAGAAATCTCCAGGTTATTAATAAGAACCCATTAATGGTGAAACAGCCGCATCCCTGTAAACGCCATGACCATATCATAGTCGTTGCATTTTGCAATAACCAGATCATCCCGGATGGATCCGCCGGGTTCGGCAATATACCGCACACCGGAGCGGCGGGCCCGCTCAATGTTGTCCGGGAAGGGGAAGAACGCGTCGCTGCCCAGGGCGACGCCCTTCCGGCTGTCCAACCATGCGCGAACCTCCTGAATGGTCAGGCAGGAAGGCTGAACCGTGAAATATTTCTGCCAGTTTCCGGCGGCGCAGACATCCTCCTCGTTGCCGTTGATATAGCTGTCGATGACGTTGTCCCGCTCGGGACGGCCCAGGGAGGGGAGAAACGGCAGGCCCAGCACCTTGGGATGCTGGCGCAGATGCCAGGTATCCGCCTTGGCGCCCGCCAGCCGGGTGCAGTGAATCCGGCTCTGCTGGCCTGCGCCCACACCGATGGCCTGCCCGTCCAGCGCGTAGCAAACGGAGTTGGACTGGGTATATTTGAGCGTGATCAGGGCTACGATCAGATCCCGCCGGGCCTCCTCCGGCATATCGGTATTGACGGTGACAATATTTTCCAGCAGATGCGTTCCGATTTTAAATTCATTGCGGCCCTGCTGGAAGGTTACGCCGAACACGTCCTTGGTCTCCTGGGGCGCGGGGACGTAATCGGGGTCGATCCGGACGATGTTATAATTGCCCTTCCGCTTGGTCTTCAGGATCTCCAGGGCCTCGCTGGTGTAGCCGGGGGCAATGACGCCGTCGGAGACCTCCCGCTGGATCAGCCGGGCGGTGGCGGCGTCGCACACATCACTCAAAGCCGCCCAATCCCCGAAGGAACACAGCCGGTCGGTGCCCCGGGCCCTTGCGTAGGCGCAGGCCAGAGGGCTTCCGTCCACCTCGGGCACATCGTCCACAAAGCATGCCTGCTTGAGGGCGCGGCTCATGGGAAGGCCCACGGCGGCAGAGGTAGGGGAAACATGCTTGAAGGAGGTGGCGGCTGGCAGCCCCGTGGCCTCCTTCAGCTCCTTCACCAGCTGCCACGCGTTCAGGGCGTCCAGAAAGTTGATATAGCCGGGTTTTCCGTTGAGGACCTCCAGGGGAAGATCACCGCCGTCCCGCATAAAAATCCGGGAGGGCTTCTGGTTGGGGTTGCAGCCGTATTTCAGTTCTAATTCGTTCATGGCGGTACTCCTTTGGCCTTGGGCCTATACGTTCAATTCTGCTTGAATGGACTCATCGGGATATCGCGCCAGCAGCGGGGCGATTTCGTCCCGCAGAAACTCCGTCACCTGACTGGGGGCCCGGCCTACATACTTCTCCGGGGCCATCTGGGCATCAATCTCTTCCCGGGTCAGGGGGAAGAGCGGGTCCGCCACCACGCGGTCAATGAGATCATTGCTCCCACCCTCCAGCTTGACCCGCCGGGCGGCGGCATGGGAATGCTCCCGCAGCGCCTCGTGGAGCTCCTGACGGTTGCCGCCCCGCTTCACGGCCTCCATCATGATGTTCTCCGTCGACATAAAGGGCAGCTTTTCCATCACTCTCCGGCGGACTACCCGGTCATAGACCACAAGGCCCGCGGTGACGTTGATATAGATCTCCAGGATGGCGTCCACCGCCAGAAACGCCTCCGCCACGGCAATGCGTTTGTTGGCGCTGTCGTCCAACGTCCGCTCAAACCACTGGGTGGCGGCGGTCATGGCCGGATTCACTCCGTCCTGAATGACATACCGGGCCAAAGCGCAGATGCGCTCGCTGCGCATGGGATTGCGCTTGTAGGGCATGGCGGAAGACCCGATCTGGTTTTTCTCAAAGGGCTCCTCCATTTCCTCGAAGGACTGGAGAATCCGCAGGTCATTGGCAAATTTGCAGGCGGACTGGGCCACGCCGGAGAGAGCGGCGAGCATATAGGCGTCCGTCTTCCGGGAATAAGTCTGGCCGGAGACGGCCACGCACTTCTCAAAGCCCATCTGTTCCGCCACCAGCTTTTCCAGCTCCTTGACCTTCTCCTCGTCTCCCTCGAAGAGCTCCATGAAGCTGGCCTGGGTGCCGGTGGTGCCCTTGGCCCCCCGGAGACGCAGCTGGTCTGTCTGGAATTCCAGGTTTTCCATGTCCATCACCAGCTCGTTCATCCACAGGGTTGCCCGCTTGCCCACGGTGGTCAGCTGGGCGGGCTGGAGGTGGGTATAGGCGAGACAGGGCAGATTTTTATACTGCTCCGCAAAGGCGGCAAGATTCCGCAGCACCTGAGCGCATTTGCGCAGTACCAGTTTGGCCGCGTCCCGGAGGATCAGAATGTCTGTATTATCTCCCACATAGCAGCTTGTGGCCCCCAGGTGGATAATGGCCTCCGCATCAGGGCACTGCTGTCCGTAGGCGTAGACGTGGCTCATGACGTCGTGGCGAACCAGCTTCTCGCGGGCCTCGGCCACGTCGTAGTTCACATCCTCGGAATGGGCCTCCAGCTGGTCGATCTGCTCCTGAGTTACATTCAGCCCCAACTGGCGCTCGGCCTTCGCTAAGGCAATCCACAGCTTCCGCCAGGTGCGGAATTTATTGTTGTCGGAGAAAAGATACTGCATCTCCTTGCTGGCATACCGGGTAGACAGCGGGGAGGTGTAGCCGTCGCGGTTTCGTTCCATGGCGCGCCTCCTTTAACAGTACTTATTGTAGATGGTGGTATGGAGGTTTCCATGCTCCAGATCCATATATTCCACAAAGAGGGATACCTTGTTGTCGGGATTGAGGCTCTCCCACAGCTCCTTTGCCAACGCGGAAGCATCCGGCGCGGTAATGCCCACCAGGATGGGCTCTCCGGCGAAGGAGGGCAGGGGGCTTCCGTCGCCCTGGTAGGTGCTGATAAAGTGCCCGGTTCCGGCCGCAGGAGCCTCGTACTCGAAGAAATACCGGCAACAGCAGCTCTCATCCCCGTCCAGGCTCTTGAGAATGGACAGGGCGTACTTGCCGTCGGGCTGCACCACACCGGAAATGCGAGGAGTCCAGTTGGGGCCGTCGGGCTCAAAGGTGCGGCTGTGGAGGCCGTGGCGGTAGCAGTGGCCTTCCGCCATATGATCCCGGATGGTGTCGGTCTGGTCGCCGTTGGTGACAATGGTAGTCCCGTTTTCCAGCCGCCGGACGGGATGGTAAATGATCAGGGAGGGATCGGTCATTTTGCTCTCGTCAAAGGCTTTGGTGCGGATGCCGTCGGAGGTCTCCTGGAAAATCCGGTTGCGGCTGTTCCCGCTGCGGCCCATGATGAAGTAGGCAATGACGGCGGATTTCCCATCCCCGCTGCGGCCCAGCAGGATACCCCGGCCGGGATAGCTGTTCTCACGAAGGAGGGCGCAGAGATCTCTTTTCATATGCTTGACTCCTTTTTACTTACAATCTGTGCGGCAACCAGCTCCGCCGCCTGGGGCAGCAAAACCCATTCCGCCTGCTCCATGACTCTTCGCTGTAAAATTTCCGGCGTGTCGCCGGGGAGGATATCGACGGCTTTTTGCAGGATAATCTCTCCGCCGTCAGCCACCTCGTTGACATAGTGAACGGTGGCCCCTGTCACCTTCACGCCGTAGTCCAGCGCCGCCTGGTGGACCCGCAGTCCATAGAAACCTTTCCCGCAGAAGGAAGGGATCAGCGCCGGATGAATGTTGATCATTGGGCCCTGGAAGCGGCGGAGGAGGTCCGCAGAGAAAATGCCCAGGAAACCTGCCAGGACAACCATGTCAATCTTATGAGTTTCCAGCGCGGAAAGAACCTTTTCCTCAAAGCCAGGCTCTTTTCTGGGAATAACGGCGCACACAATTCCGGCGGCTCCGGCCCGGCTGATGGCCTGAACGCCGTCTTTGTCGGCGATCACCAGAGAAATCCGTCCGCTTTTCAGCTCACCCCGGGTCTGGGCGTCGATGAGGGCCTGCAAATTTGTCCCCCCGCCGGAAACCACAACGGCGATCCGGGCGGTCAGCATAGGATCACCTTCTCCTCCCCGGAGACAATTTCACCCATAATATAGGCATCCTCTCCCTGCTCCCGGAGGATGGTCAGGGCCTTGTCCGCCTGCCCGCCGGGAACCACAACGCTCATTCCCACGCCCATATTGAAGGTGTTGAACATATCCCGCTCCGGGATATTCCCGGTTCCGGCCAGAAAGGAGAAGACAGGCGGCGTGCGCAGAGAGGCCTTCTCAATCTTCGCGCACAGACCATCAGGGATGGAGCGGGGGATGTTTTCGTAGAACCCGCCGCCGGTAATGTGGGAGATGCCGTGGACCTCCGTCTGCTCCAGCAGGGCCAGCACCGGCTTGACATAAATTCTGGTGGGAGTCAGCAGGACCTCGCCCAGACCTTTGCCGCCCAGCGCATCAATGGGTGCGCCCAGATCCGCGCTCTCCACCCGGAATACCCGACGCACCAGGGAAAAGCCGTTGGAGTGAATCCCGGTGGAGGGCAGGGCGATGAGCACGTCTCCGGCTCTCATTCCGGTTTTGTCAACGACCTTTTCCCGGTCCACCACGCCTACGGTGAATCCGGCCAGATCGTAGTCCTCCTCCGCCATGACGCCGGGGTGCTCGGCGGTCTCGCCGCCCACCAGGGCGGCTCCGGCCTGAACGCAGCCCTCCGCCACGCCGGAGACGATGGATGCGATCTTCTCCGGCACATTTTTGCCGCAGGCGATATAATCCAGGAAGAACAGGGGCTTTGCCCCGCAGCAGATCACGTCGTTGACGCACATGGCCACGCAGTCGATGCCGATGGTGTCATGCTTGTCCAGCAGCTGGGCGATTCTGATTTTTGTCCCAACGCCGTCGGTGCCGGAGACAAGGCAGGGGGCTTTCATTCCGGCTGTGTCCAGCTGGAACAGGCCGCCGAAGCCGCCGATATTTTCCGCCATCCCGGCGGTCATGGTCCGCGCAACATGCTGTTTCATGAGCTCTACCGCCTTATAGCCGGCGGTGATGTCTACGCCGGCCGCGGCGTAGGAGGCGGAATAACTTTCGTTCATTGCATCCTCTCTCTTCTGCGGCCCTGCGGGCCGCCAATGGTAAATTTTTCGTTTACGAAAGTCCCGGGCTTCCGCGCCCGGACGACGGTCTGCTTTTGGTCCACGCCAAAAGCGGGCCAAAAGTGCCTGAATCTGCGGTTCAGGACTCCCTCGGGTATCGCGCGGAGTGTGACGCTTTATTACGGAGGTGCTTCGCTTGTCCTGCAATCCATCGGGTCTGAACCGAGCTTCCGGTCCGTGTATTGGGCAAAGCGTCTGTTTCAGGATATAACCGGCAAACCCTGCCATATTACGCGGAGAACTCCCCAAAGCACCCCGGAAGTGAGGCGCAAATGCAAAACAAGACAGGAGCCTCCGTCTTCCCTCAGAGACGGCGCTTATTCCTTTCCCGTCCAGCAGTAGGTGCAGATCATCTTCTTATCAATCCCGATGGCCTCCAGCAGCCCCTCCAGCGACTGATACCCCAGAGAATTGAACCCCAAATCCTCGCAAATAGTTTTCAGCAGGCACTGCCCCCGCTCACTGGAGCAGTCGGCATATTCATCCAAATGCTCCTGCCCCTCGCTGCCCTCCAGCTTTTGGACAGTGGCCCGGGCCAGCAGCTCCATATCGGAATTGCTCCGAGAAAAGTTCAGATATTTGCATCCATACATGATAGGCGGACAGGCGGAGCGCATATGAACCTCCTCCGCCCCGCAGCTGTACAAAAACTCAATGGTTTCACGCAGCTGGGTTCCCCGGACAATGGAATCGTCCACAAACAGCAGCTTTTTTCCCTCAATCAGTTCCGGTACGGGAATTTGCTTCATCTTCGCCACCTGGTTGCGGATGTTCTGATTGGCCGGCATGAAGGACCGGGGCCAGGTGGGCGTGTACTTCACAAAGGGCCGGGCGAAAAACTTGCCGCTGCGGTTGGCATAGCCGATGGCGTGGGGCAGGCCGGAGTCCGGAACCCCAGCCACATAATCCACCTTGGGCAGCTGGCCCCGGGCAATTTCGTCCCGGGCCATGATCTCCCCGTTGCGGTAGCGCATGACCTCCACATTGACTCCCTCATAGTTGGAGTTTGGATAGCCGTAATAGGTCCAGAGAAAGGCGCAGATCCGCATCTCCTTTCCGGCAGGTGACAGCGTTTCCCAGCCCTCCGCCGTCACCTTCACAATCTCCCGGGGGCCCAGCTCATAGGCGTTGCTATATCCCAGCTTTTGGTAGGCGAAGGATTCAAAGGATACGCAGAACCCCTCCTCGCCTCTCCCGATAAGCACCGGCAGGCGGCCCAGCTTGTCCCGGGCGGCAATGATGCCCTCCGGGGTCAGAATCAGAATGGTGGCCGATCCGTCTATGACCTCCTGGGCGTGGCGGATGCCCTCCACCAAAGTGTCCTTCTGGTTGATGAGGGCGGCGGTGAGCTCGGTGGAGTTCACCGCGCCGGAGCTCATGGCCATGAACTGGCTGCCCTGGCGGCCGAAGTATTCCTCTACCAGCGCGTCGGCGTTGTTGATGATTCCCACAGTGGTGATGGCAAACAGTCCCAGGTGGGAACGCACCAGAAGGGGCTGTGGATCCGTGTCGCTGATACAGCCGATACCGCTGATTCCGTGGAATTTGGACATGTCCTTCTCAAACTTGGTCCGGAAGGGCGTGTTCTCAATGTTGTGAATCTGACGCTGGAAACCGTCCTTCGCGTCATAGACGACCATACCGCCCCGGCGGGTGCCCAGATGGGAGTGGTAATCCACTCCGAAGAAAATGTCAAGGACGCAGTCCCGCTTGGAAACCGCTCCAAAAAATCCGCCCAAATCAGGTTCCTCCCCTTGTTACGCGCCGAACACCCGGCGCATCATCTCCTCGTAAGCCTCCTCCACGCTGCCCAAATCCCGGCGGAAGCGGTCCTTGTCCAGCTTCTCGTTGGTCTTGGCATCCCAGAACCGGCAGGTGTCGGGGGAAATCTCGTCGGCCAGGACGATGGTCCCGTCCGGCAGGCGGCCGAACTCCAGCTTGAAGTCGATAAGCCGCACGCCGCACTCGGCAAAGAAGGCTTTGAGAACCTCGTTGACCTTCAGGGCCATGGAACGGATGGTTTCGACCTCCTCCCGGGTGGCCAGCTTCAGGGCCAGAGCGTGGGAGGTGTTGAGCAGGGGGTCATGAAGATCGTCGTTTTTGTAGGAGAACTCAAAGGTGGGCTCATCGAAGGGGATGCCTTCCTCCACGCCGTAACGCTTGGAGAAGCTGCCGGCGGAGACATTGCGGATAATGACCTCCAAAGGAACGATCTGAACCTTCTTCACCACCGTTTCCCGGTCGTTCAATTCCTCCACAAAGTGGGTGGGAATGCCGGCGGCGGAGAGCTTGCCCATGAGGAAGTTGCTCATGCGGTTGTTCACCGCGCCCTTGCCCCGGATGGTGCCCTTCTTTGTGCCGTCAAAGGCGGTGGCGTCGTCCTTGTAGGAGACGACGACCAGATTGGGGTCCCCGGTGGCAAAAACCTTCTTGGCCTTGCCCTCATAGAGTTGTTCTTTCTTTTCCATAGTAAAATCCTCCATTCAGAATTGTTTCCTAATTCCTAATTGACGGTTCCGGGCTCCCGCGCCCGGACGGCGGCTTTTTTTCACCGCGCGGTAAAGGCAAGCAAAAACGCGCTTGAATCCGTGGGACGGCATTTGACTATCGCAGGGTTGGGGCTGCCTATGGTTCAAGATTCCCTGGATTCTGCATAGCCGCTTGATACGGTCATTCCGCAATCACGTCAGGCAGGCGCACAGCGCCGCAGATCATGAGTTGAACTCCGCCGCAACCTCGGCATCGGCGGCCAGCGCCTTCGCCGCCCCTGCCGCCCGGTGCTCGTCCAGCTTTGCCGCCAGGAGTTTGTCCTCTATGGACAAAATCTGGATGGCAAGCAAAGCGGCGTTGACGGCTCCGTCGATGGCAACAGCGGCGACCGGAATTCCGGAGGGCATTTGTACCGTGGACAGGAGGGCGTCAACGCCGTCGAGCGCGTTGGATTTCAGGGGAATGCCGATAACCGGCAGAGTGGTGTTGGCCGCAATGGCCCCGGCCAGATGGGCCGCCATCCCGGCGGCGGCAATCATCACGCCGAATCCGCTGGCCCTGGCGGCGCGGGCAAAGGCCCCCGCCTCGGCAGGGGTGCGGTGGGCGGAATAGACGTGGACCTCACAGGGTACGCCGAATTCCTTCAGAGTACCGGCGGCTTTGCGCACCACGGGCAGGTCGCTGGCGCTGCCCATGACGATGCCGACTTTTTTCATTGGCTGTTCCTCCATAAAAAAGAATATGGACAGTCCCTTCCCCTGCGGAAACAGACTGCCCAGACGGACGGCGGTTGCACTCTAACCTGTTCCCCTGTGGTTCCCCACAATCCCGTCAGTCGCAGGCAGATCTCATAGATTGAAAATTCAAATCTAGGCTACCATTTTCTGTGTGAAAACGCAAGAGATAATCATACAGATTATTTCCCGCTTTTTTGCCGCACCACTATGAAACTTCCATAAATCGCGGGAATTTTTCCGGTTTGTCTTGACATCCGTTAAAAACTATGCAATAGTTTTAACAACAAGCTTTATAAGAGAGGAGCGTCCGGCCATGGGGGAAAAAGGTTTCTTGAGCAGCAGCGTGTCCGGCAGGCTTTTCTTTCCTTCATCAGTTTGATCCCTCCCGGCTTCACGGGCCGCTCTGCCGTCCGTGTTTGCCGGGCTTTTCTTTTATATCTTTTGTGAGGTACAGCACAGTGAAGGAGATCAGAAAAAAGAGGGCAGCAGCCGCGGAAAGCGACGGAAGAAAGAAGGTGATCCCGACAAAATAATCATGGAGGATGTACGAAATGTCCAATATACCTAATCCCAACGATATTTTTCCTAACGAATACAAAACATCCTGTTTTATTAAAAACGTCATCAAAGCGCCTAATATTACCGCCGGCGACTACACCTACTACGATGACGCCAGCCACCCGGAGGATTTTGAGAAAAATAACGTTCTGTTCAACTATCCGGAATTTGGTGACAGACTCGTCATCGGGAAGTTCTGCGCCATCGCTTCCGGAACAAAATTCATTATGGGTCCCGCCAATCACCGCATCAGCAGCGTAACCACTTACCCCTTCCATGTGTTCGGCGGGCTCTGGAGCGAGCGGACGCCGGACCACCTCTCCCAACTGCCCCGCAAAGGAGACATTGTCATCGGCAATGATGTCTGGATCGGCCGGGAATGCACCATCATGCCGGGGGTCACGATTGGAGACGGGGCCATCATCGCCGCCTATTCCGTAGTCGTAAAGGACATCCCACCCTACGGCGTAGCCGGAGGCAACCCTGCCCGGCTGCTGAAAAAACGATTCGATGATGAACTGACCGGACTTCTGCTGAAATGGAAATGGTGGGACCTGAAACCGGAAGAACTGGCAGGAGTCCTGCCGCTGCTGTGCGATCCGGATTTGGAAAAGGTGCGGCGGATGCTGAAGGACAAGACAGAATGACATTCAACGGCTATTTTGAAGAAGTCCCCTGTCTGGAGACAGACCGGCTGCTCCGGAAGTACCCCGTACTGTTTGTAAAGGCCGGCTGTAATCTGCAAGAACTGGAACGCCGGGAACGGAAGCGGGGAGACCGGCAGATCGGTCAGGCCCGCTGGCAAAGAGAGCATATGCACAGTCACGACATCTATGATCTAAAACCTGACACCTTCAGGCAGAGTGCGGACGAATGTGCGCGACAGACCGCAGGCCTTCTGGAGAGGAAAGCGCAGTGGCCGGCGTTTGACAGATTATATCAGATTTATGGCGACACAAAGGAGGAGCGCGGATGATCCGAAAATATGACGGCAAGATTGTTCTGCCCGACGGCAGCGAGTACCACGGCTGCCGCTTCGGAGCCAGAGAGGACCGGGTGTGCGAGCTGGTATTCAACACCTCCATGGTGGGCTACCAGGAGATCGTCTCCGACCCGTCCTACACCGGACAACTGGTGGTGATGACCTATCCCATCATCGGCAACTACGGCGTTACCGACGAGGACTACGAGACGAAGATCCCCACCATCGGCGGCCTGGTGGTCCGGGAGTACAACGACATTCCCAGCAACTTCCGCTACACCAAAACCCTCTCGGAAATCCTGGAGGACTACAACATTCCCGCCATCGAGGGCATCGACACACGGAAGCTCACCCGGGCTATCCGGGACGAGGGCAGCTGCAAGGCCCTGCTCACCGGCGTGGACGTGCCCGCGGAGGAGGCTCTGGCGTATTTGAACGCCGCCCAGCTCCGCCGCGATCAGGTGCCGCAGGTCAGCTGCCGCAAGCGCTGGTACGCCCGGACCTCCAACCACCGCCATACCGTAGTCGCCGTGGACTGCGGCATCAAGCTGAATATCGTCCGCTCCCTCAACGCGCGGGGCTGCAACGTCACCGTGGTGCCCTATGACACCCCTGCCAGGGTCATTGAAGACATGGAGCCCGACGGCGTGTTCCTCT
Organism: uncultured Oscillospiraceae bacterium; assembly: GCA_910579725.1. GTDB lineage: Bacteria > Bacillota > Clostridia > Oscillospirales > Oscillospiraceae > Pelethomonas. Next base: position 57,594 of record CAJTUD010000004.1, read on the forward strand.
CCAACGGTCCCGGGGACCCGGAGGACGTGAAGCCTGTCATCGAGCTGGTGAAACAGCTGAAAGGAAAATTCCCTATCTTTGGCATCTGCCTGGGCCACCAGATGATCGCCCTGGCCTACGGCGGCAGAACCTACAAGCTGAAATTCGGACACCGGGGCGGCAACCATCCAGTGAAGGATCTGTCCACCGGCAAGCTGGAAATCACCAGCCAGAACCACTCCTACGCCGTGGATGCCGCCTCTCTTGAGGGCACCGGCCTGGAAGTGACCCATGTCAATCTGCTGGATGGTACAGTGGAGGGCCTCCGATGCCCGGCGGACCGGGTTTTTTCCGTCCAGTACCACCCGGAGAGCGCCCCCGGTCCCCAGGACAGCGGGTACCTGTTCGACCGGTTTATTGAGATGATGGAGGAGGGGAAGCGCCATGCCTAAGAGAACGGATCTGAAAAAAATTCTGGTTATCGGCTCCGGTCCTATTGTCATCGGACAGGCCGCCGAGTTCGACTACGCTGGCACCCAGGCCTGCCTGGCCCTTCGGGAGGAGGGGTATCAGGTGATCCTGGCCAACTCCAACCCCGCCACCATCATGACTGACACCACCATCGCAGACAAGGTGTACATGGAGCCTCTGACGGTGGAGTATCTGGCAAAAATTCTCCGCTTTGAGCGGCCCGACGCCATTGTCCCCGGCATCGGAGGCCAGACGGGGCTGAATCTGGCCATGGAGCTCCAGCGCCAGGGCATTCTGGACGAATGCGGCGTGGAGCTGCTGGGCACCAGCTATGAGAGCATCCAGAAGGCCGAAGACAGGGAAAAGTTCAAGGAGCTGTGCCTGGCGCTGGGAGAGCCGGTGGTTCCCTCGGAGATCGCCAACAATCTGGAGGAGGCCGTCCGGGCCTCGGAGGAGATCGGCTATCCGGTGATTCTCCGCCCCGCCTTCACTCTGGGGGGCACCGGAGGCGGCTTTGCCGGAAACGAGGAGGAGCTAAGGGAGATGATGAAGCGCGCCCTGGAGCTCTCCCCGGTCCGTCAAGTGCTTATTGAGAAAAGCATCAAGGGCTACAAGGAAATTGAGTACGAGGTGATGAGGGACGCCAATGACACCGCCATCACCGTCTGCAATATGGAGAACATCGATCCCGTGGGCATTCACACCGGCGACTCCATTGTGGTGGCCCCCAGCCAGACTCTCACCAACAAGGAGTACCACCTTCTCCGGGACAGCGCCCTGCGGCTCATTCGGGCCCTGAAAATCGAGGGGGGATGCAACGTCCAATTCGCCTTGGATCCCCAGTCCTTCCAGTACTACGTCATTGAGGTCAACCCCCGGGTGTCCCGGTCCTCCGCGCTCGCCAGCAAGGCCAGCGGCTACCCCATTGCCCGGGTATCTGCCAAGATCTCCGTGGGGATGCATCTGGACGAGATCCAGCTGGCCAACACCCCCGCCTGCTTTGAGCCGGCGCTGGACTACGTGGTGACAAAGATGCCCCGGTTCCCCTTCGACAAGTTCGGCTCCGCCAACAACTGCCTGTCCACCCAGATGAAGGCCACCGGCGAGGTCATGGCCGTGGGCCGGACCCTCCAGGAAAGCATCCTGAAGGCGGTCCGCTCCCTGGAAGGGGGCGTGGGCCATATCTATATGGAGAAATTCAACGACTGCACCGAGAAGGAACTGCTGGACTATATCCGGCTGGGCACCGACGACCGGATTTTCGCCATCGCCGAGCTTATGAGCCGGGGCACCGACCTGGGTCAGATCTGTACGGCGACCCAGATTGACATGCTGTTCCTGGACAAGATAAGCAATATCGTCCACTATGAAAGCGAGATCAAGGCCCGGCCCTGGGATGAGGACATGCTCCGCAGGGCCAAGCGGAGAGGCTTCTCCGACAAGGCGGTGGCCTGGCTGTGGAAATGCACCGAGCGGGAGATCTATGAGAAGCGGAAGGAGATGGGCCTCTTCCCCGTCTATAAGATGATCGACACCTGCGCAGGGGAGTTCGACAGCTACGTGCCCTACTTCTACTCCACCTACGAAAGCGAGAACGAGTCCGTCGTCTCCGGGAACAAAAAGATCATCGTTCTGGGCTCCGGTCCCATCCGCATCGGCCAGGGGGTGGAGTTCGACTATTCTACCGTCCACGCCGTCCAGACCATCAAGAAAAGCGGCTACGACGCCATCATCATCAACAATAACCCGGAAACCGTCTCCACCGACTACACCTGCTCCGACAAGCTCTACTTCGAGCCTTTGACGGTGGAGGACGTGATGAACATTGTGGAACTGGAAAAGCCGGAGGGGGTCATCGCCTCTCTGGGCGGGCAGACCGCCATCAATCTGGCCCAGCCCCTCCGGGACCACGGGGTGAGGATCATCGGCACAGACTGCGGCGCCATTGAGCGGGCGGAGGACCGGAAAATTTTTGAGCGGGTTCTCCATGAGCTGGATATCCCCCAACCCCGGGGCGAGGCGGTTACAAACCTGGAGGACGGCGTACGGGCGGCCCGGGAGATCGGCTACCCGGTACTGGTGCGGCCCTCCTTCGTACTGGGTGGCCGGGCTATGGAGATCGTGGCGGGGGAGGAAATGCTCCGCCGCTACCTGAAGACCGCCGTGGAGGTGGACGAGTCCAAGCCGGTACTGGTGGACAAATATATTATCGGCAAGGAGGTGGAGGTGGACGCCATCTGCGACGGCCGGGACGTGTTCGTCCCCGGCGTCATGGAGCTGGTGGAGCGCACCGGCGTACACTCCGGCGATTCCGTCAGCGTATACCCCACCTTCTCCATCTCCCAGGATGTGAAGGAGGTCATTCTGGACTATACCAGAAAGCTGGGCTTGGGCATCGGCATCGTGGGGCTGTACAACATCCAGTTCATTGTGGACCGGGAGGAGAAAGTGTATATCATCGAGGTCAATCCCCGCTCCTCCCGGACGGTGCCCTTCCTGTCCAAAGCCACCGGCTACTCCCTGGCGGACATTGCCACCAAGGTGATTCTGGGGGAGAGCCTGAAGGATCAGGGAATCACGGAGCTCTATCCCACTGAGAAGAAGCGCTGGTACTGCAAGGTTCCTGTCTTCTCCTTCAGCAAGCTGAGCGGTCTGGACGCTTACCTGTCCCCGGAGATGAAGTCCACCGGCGAGGCCATCGGCTACGACGACCGCCTGCCTTACGCCCTCTACAAGGCCATGCAGGCCGCCGGAATGAATTTGCAGGACCATGGCACTGTGCTGCTGAGCATCAGCCGGGAGGATCTGGAGGAGGCCCTGCCCCTGGTGCGGCGGTTCTACCGCCTGGGCTTCAACATCGAGGCCACCACCGGTACGGCGGATTTCCTCAGAGATCACGGCGTCCGCACCCGGAAGAAACAGGATTACACCGAAGACCCCGCCGATATTACGGAGGCCATGCGCAGCGGCAAGGTGGCCTATCTGGTGAACACCCGGGACCCCAGCTCCGCCGAGCATGTCAGCGCCGGGTTTGAAATGCGCCGGCTGGCCATTGAAAACAGCGTCACCACCTTTACCTCCCTGGATACGGTGAGCGCTTTGCTGGACGTTCTGGAGGCCATTTCCAGCCGGATTTCCACCATCGACGCGTAGTGACAAAACTCTGAAAAGATTTTAGACTTTTGTAACAATCTGTGCTGGTTTTGTTAACAACCTTCGGGTATCCTTAATCTTGCAAGTGACAAGACTTCTTTTTCATCTGATCCTCCAAACCATAGAAAAACTCCGGAAGCTCTGCTTCCGGAGTTTTTCTATGGTTTAACTGAAAACAATGGAAAAAGAGTAAGATTTGCCTGTCAAGAATGGCACACCTGAGCCGCCACCCGGACCAGCAGCTCCGCAGCGCCCACCCGGTAGCCGCAGTCGCTGTATACCGCTTCCCCGCTGTCACAGACCACCGCCAGGGGCGGGCTGTCCGGGTCCCGGCCCAGGTGCCGGGCCACCGCCTCCAGATCATAGGCCCAGTCGTCCAGCAGCACCTGTACCCCCGGGAGACACGCCAGCGCTCGGGCCAACGTGGGCTGGCGCAGGCTCTCCCGGCCCCGCAAAAGGAACAGAACGCGCAGCGGCAGCGCCTCCAGAGACTGCCTCTGCTCCGTCAGCTCATTGAGAATGTGCTCTGTGGGTTCTCCGCCTTCCTCCAGCCAGAGGGCGAGAAGTGGACGGCCATCTCCCTCCCACCGGAATATGTCGGGAACCCGCCGGCCCTCCAGGTCCACGGCGGAAAGCGGCGGAAGCGTCTGCCGGCTCAGCATGTCGTCCAAGGAGCAGGGCCGGGGACACAGCCGGATGCTCCGCTCCTCTCCCCCGCGCAGCGTCAGCTCCAGCCGGGAGGCCAGCTGGTCTCCGCCGGGCAGGCGGGAAGCGGCCGTCAGCCGGTACCGCCCGGCGGGAAGGACCAATGCGGCAATGTTTTCCCCGGACAGCTCCAGCAGCCGCCATCCATCCCCTTCCCAGCGGGAGAGAGTCCAGTTCTGGCGGTACAACGGCTCGCCCTCTCCGGCCCAGATCAGACGGAGAAGACCCGTCCGCTCCGGACAGAGGGGGCGGAACCCGCCGTCCTCCCAGATCTCCGGCGCACCGTCCATAGGCCGCAGGCGGGCGGGAATACCCAGGGTCCGCAGCGCGGCAGCGAACAGCACCCGCCTGCTTTTTTCGTCACAGCGTCCTGCCGCCAGAGCCGCCTCCGGCGTCCAATACAGGCCGCTGTACAAGTTCTCCCGGACGTCCTCCAGAGTTCCCTCCAAACGATTCCACAGTGCCTCGGGGCTTCCTGTCCAGTCTGCCAGCCAGCCGGACAGGGATTGCCGCCAAGGCGTGAGCTTTTCCAGAGCGACCCGGGGGCAGGCGGTGTACTGCCAGTAGACATCCTCCGGGACGCCGGGGCGGCGGGGAGGCAGATGGGCGAAGTGATCCTCCAGGGTTTCCCTTGCTGTATCCCGGAGGTCCTTGTCTGTCAGAGTGCGGACCAGCCGCTCCCGGCTGGGGGCGTCCGGCCCGTTCAGGAAGGCGCAGATCTCTTCACTGTTGCCCCGGGCCCTCCGGAGGAGATCCCCGGTCCCCGGGAATCCGTCCAGGCGCTTCTGCCGCAGCAGGTTTCCCCGCCGCAGCGTCTCCGCCCGCTCCCGCTTCAGCTCATCGCTCAGAATCGCCGGCGGGAGACGGCCGTCCGCCGGAGCGGAGAAGTCAAAATTCTGCCATGGAGTATCCGCTTCCTCCGGCGGAGCGAGATGGAGAACGATTCCATCCTCCCCGCACTCCCCCCCGGCGGAGAGACTGCCCAGGGAGGCAAAGACATGCAGGCTGCCGCAGCCCAGCTCCGCCCGGGCTGTGCCCTGGGCATCCGCTGTCAGGACGGCAATGGTGTGAAAAGACGCCTCATTGAGGACTTGTAGATAAAATTTTGCCCCGGCGGCGGGCTGCCCGCCGGCCAGAGCCCGGAACGTGCAGGGACGGGTTTTTGCGTAACGGGCGGTCTGGCTGAACCAGCTTACGGCTCCTTCCCGGCCCAGAGGATGGCCGTGAAGAGGAGAGGCCCCTTCCCCAAAAATCCGGCTGTGCACCAGCATGGCCCGGGAAGCGGCGGTGATAAACCAGCCCCTGTCCAGCACCGGTTCAGGCTCGCAGGCCCCAAGAAACCGCCACGTGTCTCCGCACAGCGCCTCCACCCAAGCGTGGTTGTCATCACAGTGGGACCAGCGGGGGGCGTAGACCTGCCGGGCGGGAATGCCCACGCTGCGCAGGGCGGAGACCAGAAACGCCGATTCCTCCCCGCACCGCCCGCTGCCGCAGCGGAAGACGGTGAGAGGCGAGGCAGTACGCTCATCCTGAGCCTGATAGGAGGCGTGCTCATGGCACCAGCGGTTGACTTCCAGCACCCGCGCTTCCGCCGAGGGGAGATCCCTGACCCGAGGCCAGAGAGCGTCGTGGAAGATGGCCCGGTGAAAGGACAGGTCCTCGTCGTTCACCCGGGGAAACAGGACATAGTGTGCAAAAATTTCCCAGTCCAGCGCCCCGCACCACGCCGCCTTTTCCCGCAGAGCCAGGGCATGACCGGCAAATTGCAGAAACAGCTCTGGAGGATAACAGTCCAGGTCGCTCTCCGGCAGATGATCCCGCAGGAAGGCCATCGCCCGATGCTCGTCGGGAGTCAGATTTGCCAGCATTTGCTCCCATTTCATCCGAAAATTTTGTGTCAGCATACTGTTCATTGCCTCCCTCACCTCCATGGCTCCAGGCTGCCCGGTTCCAGCCGCACTTCCAGTACGGTATCCGCCGGGTCCGGCAGCATCGGGTCTGGACCAAGATCCGCGAAAACGGTGTCCGGATAGTCGCTGTGGACCCAGCTGGAAGACAGGCGGACCTCGCTGCCGTCCGCCAGACGGCGAATGGAGCGGATCTGCTCCCGCCGCAGCCCGAACAGGGGCAAAGGACCTATGGTGTTTTCAAAGAGATGGAAATACAGGATATCCCCCTTCCGGGTGATCCTGCCGTATTCCGGCTTCTCCAGTCCGGCGGGGCCGCAGTCGTAGACGCTTTCTCCGTTGCGGTCCATCCACCGGCCGATTTCCTCCAGCGTCCGCAGGGACTCCTCCGGAAACCGCCCCTGGGCATCGGGACCCACGTTGAGCAGCAGGTTGCCTCCCTTGCTGACGCATTCCGCCAGCTTTTTGATGAGCATGGAGGAGGGCTTGAAGAAATGATCCCCGGCGTGATAGCCCCAGCTGTTGTTCATGGTCACGCAGCTCTCCCAGATCAGGGGCCGGCCTTCGGCATCCCGCAGTCCCTCCGGCGGGATGATCTGCTCCGGGCTGACGAAGTCCCCGTGGAAGGGCGCAGGGCGGCAGGCAGCCAGAGAGCCGAAGCCCTCGCCGCTGACCTCCAGGCGGTTATCGACCACGACCTCCGGCTGAAGCGAGCGGACCATCTCCATCAGCGCAGTCCCGCGCCACGCCTCGCCACGCAGCTCGCCATAGGAAAAGTCAAACCACAGGACGTCCAGCTTGCCGTAGTTGGTGCAGAGCTCCCGGACCTGGGCATGGAGGTAATCCAGGTAGCGGCCGAAGTTCCGTCCCTCGTTGCCGCAGGCGGGGTTGTCCCGCATGGGATGGTTGGCGTCGCCGTAGTGGGGGAAGTCCGGGTGGCGCCAGTCGATAAGGGAGAAGTACAGCCCCACCTTCAGGCCGAACTCCCGGGCCGTGTCCACATATTCCCGGACGAAGTCCCTCCCGGCCGGGGTGTTGGTGGATTTGAAATCCGTATAGGCGCTGTCAAACAGGCAGAATCCATCGTGATGCTTGGCTGTGAGCACCACATAGCGCATCCCCGCCGCTTTGGCGGCCGCCATCCACCGGCGCATGTCGCAATGCCTGGGATTGAATTCCTCCTTGTAGAGGTCGTAGGCCTCGTTGGGAATGCGCTCCACACTTCTCACCCACTCGCCTCTGGCCGGGATGGCGTACAGCCCCCAATGGATGAACATCCCGAACCGGGCCTGGGTATACCAGGCCATCCGGCGCTGGTAATCCTCCCGGGAAAATTGATAGGACATGGTTTGCCTCCTCTGTCTTGATGGAAGACATTATACCGGCAGTTCCCGCCCCTGGCAAGCCCTCCTTGACAGCTTCCGTCAAAAATATTATAATCGGCGGAGGAGATCAAATCTACAGAACAGGTGGTATGTCATTTTATGAGCCGTGTTTTATTGGAAGTCTGCTGCGGCAGCGCGGACGATGTGATTCAGGCCCACAAGGCCGGAGCGGACCGGGTGGAGCTCAACAGCGATCTGTTTCATGGCGGCCTGACCCCGACTCTGGGGGAACTGGTGGTGGCCAAGCGGGAAACAGGGATGAAAATCATGACCATGGTCCGGCCCCGAGAGGGCGGCTTCTGCTATACCGAAGCGGAGTTTGCCACGGCGGTGGAGGACGCGAAGCTGCTGCTGTCCCACGGGGCGGACGGATTGGTTTTCGGCTTTTTGCATCAGAACGGAACGCTGGACCGGGAGCGCACCCGGGTACTGGCGGAACTGGCCCGGGAAGCGGGAAAAGAGGCGGTGTTCCACCGGGCGATTGACGTGGTCCCCGACTGGCGGGAGACGCTGGACGTACTGGCAGAGCTGGGCGTGACCAGAGTCCTTACCAGCGGGCAGGAACCGGACGTGTCCCTGGGCACCGCCACAGTACGGGAGATGATCGAATACGCGGCGGGCCGCATTCAGATTCTTCCCGGCGCCGGCATCACCGCCCGGAATATGGACCGGATCATTGCCGAGACCGGATGCAGCCAGATCCATCTGGCTGCCCATAAGCAGCTGAGCGACACCTCCGTCAGCAACAACCGGTCCATCTATTACGGCGGCTGCCTGTATCCGCCGGAGGACCGGTTCAGCGTGATCGACAGCGACTACATCGGTGGAATGGTGGAAAGACTGCCGGATACTTTTTCTTGAGATGTACGATGGAAAGGGTGTTTTCACCAGACCATTACATTGACTGGCAGCTCATTTGCGGCGAATGGCACAGGCTGGAGGGACAGTGACCGGCCAGCAGGGGAACCGAAGCGGGAGCGTCTGGGGATGACCCGGGCGCTCTGTTCTCTTTGTCGGCCCTCTGCGAAGAGCGCACTTACTCATCGCCGCTGGCTGGTGGTGGGATGGCCTGCGGCCATCGTGCGCCCTCTGGGGGGACGGGGCCGGGACGGCTCCGCCATCAGCTTCCCCCTGCTGGTATATACAGTTGAATATTGCCTGCATCAGTGCTATACTCTGATCGTCTCAGCTCGACAGATAGAGAATCTGCCGATACAATGAGCGGCAATTCATGCGAAAACCGTTCATTCGCAAAAACGTATTTGGGAGGTGTTTCTATGAAAAGAATATTGCTGGCACTGCTGTTAATCGCTTTTCTGCTGTCTGGTTGTGGCGCGAAGGATAACCATTCTTCCCTGCCCACCGGAACAAATCAACCAAGCGGAAATGCGTCAAATTCGCTGCAGACGGAGGGACCAAATCAAGCGGAGGAGCAGGAGCAGACGGCGAAACCGGACCAGCCAGAACAACCGGAGGAGCCAAAGCAGGCGGAGAAAGCAGATGTCTCCGGTATATATACTGATAAACAAGGTACACCTAATGTCTATAACGATCTGACACTTACTCTGCAGGCGGATGGAACCTACGCGGCGGAAATCGGCATTTACCGCATCGCTGGATTGAAGGGTACAGCAGCCTGGGATGGAGACGTTCTCCGCTTTATCAGCGAGGACCCCCATGTGCTGGCAGACATCTCCATTGATGACGGCAAGGCGGAAGTGGCCATTATCGCAGGAGCTGCTGGAATTTTGACCGGCGATGTCTATTCTTTCCCTGACGGCGCGCCGGACGAATCGGAGGAGGGATATGCCGCATTCCAGCCGAGCCTTTCCGATGAAATCGCCGTGGAGATTTCCTATACCGAGGAACAGGAGAAGGTGGTGGAGAAGAAGAAGCAGGAAGCTGACACGCAACCGGAGATGAATGAAACCGCTAAAGAAATGTATCAGCTGTGGGACGATACCCTCAACGCTGTGTGGAAACTGCTGGAAGCGAACCTGAGCGAATCGGACATGGAGGTTTTGCGGAAAGAGGAAAACGAGTGGATTGTGTCCAAGGAAGCGGAAGTGCAGGCAGCCGGGCAAGAGAATGAGGGCGGAAGCCTGCAGCCGCTATTGGAAGCAGCAACAGCGGCAGAATTAACAAAAGCAAGGGTGTATGAGCTGGCAAAGTACGCAGAGGGGAAGTGAGCAGCACATGGCGGAGTGTCAGAAACAGGAAATCAGTTAGAAGGATTCCGGTTTATCGGGGGGGGAGGGGGATTTCGCCTTTTGATGAAATCCCCTTTGACGCGTTCTCGGGACCGCCGCGGTTCCAAGCTTTCCGCACAGCGGTGCTGCCGCGCGGTTCGCCGGGGAGGAGCAGAAAAAGAAACAAAGCGGACGGCTCACACACGGGCCGTCCGCCTTGTCTTATCCCTTTTTTGCGGAAACCAGCAGCATCATGGGCCGGCGCAGCTCATCCCGCATTCCGGGAAGCGCCAGCATGTCCTCCGGCGGCTGGGGTTCCACCACCCGTTGAAGGTCAAACCCGTTTTGCAGCAGGGTATCCAGATAGGTGGTCAGCGTGCGGTGATACTTGGTGACATGCTCTCCCAGGAAGAGGGCGTCCCGCGTTCCCTCCAGATAGTAATTGTCCACCGGGAAGTGGAGAATTTCCCCATTCGCGCCGTAGTACCAATCCTGGCTGCCATAAGCGGTGAACACCGGGTGCTCCACGGAGAAGACCAACACGCCCGAGGGGCTCAGCCAGCCGGAAATGCGCTCCGCCAGCAGGCCGAAATCCCGCACATAGTGGAAAGCCAGAGAGCTGAGCACAACGTCAAAGGATTCTGCCGGAAACTCCAGTTCCTCCATGGCAGCCCGGCGGTACTCCACGGCAGGACCGCTGTTCCGGCGTTCTGCCTGCTCCAGCATTTTTTCGGAGAGGTCCGTTCCCACCACCAGGGAAGCCCCGTGGTCCGAGGCGTATTTACAGTGCCACCCGTAGCCGCATCCCAGATCCAGAACCCGGCGGCCGGAAAAGTCCGGCAGAAGCTTTTGCAGCTCCGGCCACTCGCCCGCCCCGGCCAATCCCTCCTGGGAGCGGTGCATCTCGCCGTATTTACGGAAAAAGACTTCGTCGTCGTACTTGTTTTCTTTCATGTCATGGTTCTCCTCTCCGCCGCCGGGAAAGCGCGCGGCGCTCCGCTTACTGCGGCGCGGTCTGCCCCAGCTCCGGCATCTTGTCCTCCCACCTTCTGCGGAAGGCGGCGCGGTCGGATTTATAGAGCTTCTCCAGTTCGTCGTCATATCCCAGCACCACGCCGGGGAGGGAGGTCTGTATGGCTGAGAGCAGGGACTGAACCTGCTGCTCCTTCATGCCCAGTGTATAGGTTTTGCCGTCCATCGTGCGCAGTATGGCGGAATAGGTCTTCCCGGTGGGGATGCCGTTGGTACGGTGCTGGGTGGTGCTCTGGTATGCCCAGGCCAGATCCCAGGGGCGCAGCAGAACGCTCTCCGCGCCATTCTGGAAGAACACATAGTTCCGGTCCATTTTCACGCCGCTGACCTCCTGGGCGCTGTCATAGAACCGCTCGGCCTTCTCCGCCTCCATTTCCAGAGGACCGGATTCCTCCAGCTTGGAGCGGACCTGCTTCTGGAAGCCGCCGCAGAAGGCCTTGATTATGGGCACGATTCCCAGCCCCAGAAGAAGGAACGCAGCCGCCAGGAAGGCGATGCTGCCCCAGATGGGGAGGTTGTTGATGTAATCCACCTCCAGGTAGTAGGGCAGGAGAAGCTCCGCCCACTCCTCGTCTCCCTCAGCGATCTCCATATAGTATCCCAGATCGTCCTCGTCCATGGCCCGGATGCGGCCCCGGACATGAAGAATGGGCACGTCCTCCTCGGAGGCGTCACCGTACATGTAATCCTCACAGATGGACATCATTTCTTCCGCCTCCTCCAGCCTGCCGGAGCGGACGTAGAGTCCCATGTAGTAAACATCGTCAAAATCTGTCAGATACTGCATAGCCGTCGTGCGGGGCTGCTGGCCGCTTTTATAGCGCTGAATTTCCAGATAGGGGGTATAAAGGAAATAAATATCGTCCTCCACAAAGGCTCCATCCATGGTTTCCGGCGTCAGCTCCGCCAGAGTTTTGGGTGAGAGCATGCCGGCCACGCCGTAGCATTTGGTAAAAAACAACAGCGCCGCCGCCAGGGCGACAAAAAGAATCAGACCGGGAATGGATTTTTTCACACTGGCCATTTTCAGCCGTTTCAGCCACTCCATAAATGTTTCCTCCTGAACACAAATATTTTTGTCTGCCGCCTTCAAATCATATCCTTTTTCAGCGGCGGTGTCAAGAGGTACGGCCCCGCGCTCGGAATGTTTCCGCCATTGAAAAGATAATCATTGACAGAACGCCGGAAAGCTCGTATGATCGTGGTGACAGCGGTCCCAACCAGGCGCCGGATGGGACCGGCAGCTTCTGAAGGGCGGATCATGCCGCCCAATCGCAAATCGGAGGAATATCTGAAATGAGCATCTTTTATAACCAGCAGCAGCGGGTTTTCCGGATGGATACCCCTGGCTCCACGTATTTGATCAGCATTGTGGACGAGGAAGGCTTCCTGTGCCACACCTACTATGGACGGCGGATTCCGGATGACAACATGCAGTATCTGCTGCGGATCAATCCAATAAGTATTCCCTTCCGGGACAGCGGTCATCAGACCAATCTTCTGGACGAACTGCCCGTGGAGTATCCCGGCCATGGGCTGGGAGATTTCCGGGAGAGCTGCCTGGCGGTGAGGACGGAGGAGGGCCGCCGGGCCTGCGGCCTGACCTACCTCTCTCACAAAATTTACGGCGGCAAACCTGCCCTGCCGGGACTGCCCGCTGCCTTTGGCGGAGAGGAGGACTGCACAACTCTGGAGCTCCGCTGTCAGGACCGGTTTCTGGGGATAGAGGTCTGCCTGCTTTACACCGCGTTTGAAAAGCTGGATGTGATCTGCCGCAGTGCGCGGATTGAGAATCACGGGGAAAAGTCCGTCACCCTCACCGCCGCCCTCTCCGCCTGCCTGGACATGGACAACCGGGACTTTGATCTCATTACTCTCCACGGCAGCTGGGCTTACGAGCGCATGGTGAACCGCCGCCCCGTCAGCTGGGGCAAACAGGGGGTCGCCTCTCTGCGGGGAATCTCCTCCCATCAGGAGCAGCCCTTCCTGGCTCTGGCGGAGCACACCGCAACTCAGGATCAGGGGCAGGTCTACGCCATGCATCTGGTTTATTCCGGCAATTTCCTGGCCCAGGTGGAGATGACCCAGCAGGAGCTGCTCCGGGCAGTCATCGGCATCCATCCCCAGGACTTTGGCTGGCGTCTGGACCCCGGGGAGAGCTTCCAGACCCCGGAAGCGGTGCTGGCCTACTCCCATACGGGATTGGACGGCATGACCCATGCGCTGCATGACCTGTACCGAAATCATCTGATCCGGAGTCCCTGGCGGGACAAACCCCGGCCGTCTCTGGTGAACAACTGGGAGGCCACCTATTTTGATTTCAATACGGAAAAGCTTCTGGACATCGCCCGCACCGCCGCCAAGGGCGGCATTGAGATGCTGGTGCTGGACGACGGCTGGTTCGGCTGCCGGGATACCGACGACAACAGCCTGGGAGACTGGTTCGTCAATGAGAAGAAGCTCCCCGGCGGACTGCCCTGTCTGGTGTCCGAGGTCAACAAGCTGGGCATGAAATTCGGACTGTGGGTGGAGCCGGAGATGGTGTCTCCGAATTCGGAGCTGTACCGGGCCCATCCAGACTATGCGCTCCAGATTCCCGGCCGCCCGCCCATGCTCTCCCGGACCCAGCTGGTGCTGGATTTCTCCCGGAAGGAGGTCCGGGACTGCGTCTATGACCAGCTCTACAAGGTCCTCTCCTCCGCGAACATCGAGTATGTAAAGTGGGACATGAACCGGGCATTGACGGATGTCTCCAGCTTCTGCCTGGAATCCGGCCGGCAGGGGGAGCTGCTCCACCGGTATGTACTGGGCGTGTACGACCTTCAGGAGCGGCTGACGCGGGATTTCCCCAACCTGCTGCTGGAAAACTGCGCCAGCGGCGGCGGACGGTTCGACCCGGGCATGCTGTACTACAGTCCCCAGATCTGGACCTCCGACAACACCGACGCCGTAGACCGCCTGCGGATTCAGGAGGGCACAGCGCTGCTCTATCCCCTCTCCACCATGGGAGCCCATGTGGCCGCCTGCCCCAGCCATACCAACGGGCGGAATACACCTTTTGAGACCAGAGGATTGGTTTCCCTGCCGGGATGCTTCGGCTACGAGCTGGATCTGACCCTGCTGACGGAGGAGGAGCTGGCCATGATTCCCGGACAGCTGGAAAACTACCGGAAGTACGGCCCCATATTCCACGGCGGCGACTACTACCGTCTGGCCTCCTACGGCGACAACCGGGAGTATGATGCGCTGATGGCCGTGAGCAAGGACAAGAAGACCGCCGTGATTGACTATGTTCATGTCATGAGCCGCCAGCAGCGGCGGGACGTGCTGCTGCCCCTGCGGGGCCTGGACGGGGAAAAGCGCTACCGCTCCAGCGAGACCGGCGAGGTCCGTTCCGGCGCGGGGTGGATGTACGGAGGCATGCTGCTGCCTAAGATGAAGGGCGACTTCTTAGGAAAACTGATCGTATTGGAGGCCGTATGAGAGAGTTTGACTATGCGCTGACCAAATCCCCGGAGTTCTTTCAGGACCGCCGGGAAGCGCCCCATTCCGACCATATATACGCTCTTCCGGACGGACCCGCCCGGTTCTCTCTCAACGGGGACTGGTTCTTTCACTACGCAGAAAACTACCAGGGAGCGGTCCCCGGCTTCTTCTCCCTGGAATCAGACTGCCGGGGCTGGGATACCATCCCTGTGCCCTCCCACATTCAGCTCCAGGGATACGGCCGTCCCCAATATGTGAATACCCAGTATCCCTGGGACGGCTGCGAGGATGTAAAGCCGGGAGAGGTACCCGAGAAATTCAACCCGGTGGGAAGCTATGTGAAGTACTTCACCTTGCCGGAGCGCTTCACGGGGATGCGGATTTTCATCTCCTTCCAGGGGGCGGAGAGCGGCCTTGCAGTATGGTGCAACGGGCATTACGCAGGCTATGGGGAGGACGGATTCACTCCCTCGGAGTTTGAGCTGACGGACTATCTGGTTCCCGGAGAAAACAAGCTGGCCGCCCAGGTGTTCCAGTACACCAACGCCAGTTGGATGGAGGATCAGGACTTTTTCCGCTTCTCCGGCATCTTCCGGGAGGTATACCTGTACGCCCTTCCGGCGGTGCATATCCGGGATATGAAGATTACCACGCCCCTCAGCGATGATTTCACCTCCGGCGAGGTCCGCGTTTTCATGGAGGCCATAGGCGAGGGCTATGCCGCGTGCAGTCTGTACGACGGAGAGCGGCAGATTGCAGGCGCTGAAGTCTCCCTCCCGGCAATGAAGGAGGCAGTTCTGCCGGTGGACTGCCCCAGGCTCTGGAGCGCGGAAAAGCCCAGCCTGTACGAACTGATGATTGAAGTGTTCGACCGGGACGGCATATTGACGGAGACAATACGGGAACCGGTGGGCCTGCGCCGGTTCGAGATCAAGGACGGCCTGATGCTGCTCAACGGCAGGCGCATCCTCTTCCGGGGGGTGAACCGCCACGAGTTCTCCTCCGCCCGGGGACGCTGTGTCACCGAGGAGGAAACCGAGCTGGATATTGTGACCATGAAGCGGAACAACATCAACGCCGTCCGCACCAGCCACTACCCCAACCAGAGCTTTTTCTACCGCCTGTGCGACAGGTACGGCATCTACGTCATTGACGAGATGAATCTGGAATCCCATGGCGCTTGGGAGATGGTCATGGCCGGCCGCCTGCCCCTGGCAGAACACATTCCCGGCAGCGCCCCCAAATGGCGGGAGGCGGTGCTCTCCCGGGCGGAAGCCATGCTCCGCCGGGACCGGAACCGGCCCAGTGTGCTCGTCTGGTCCTGCGGCAACGAGTCGTACAGCGGCGAAAATCTCCTGGCGGCATCCAACTATTTCCGGGAGATGGACAACCGGCCGGTTCACTATGAAAGCGTGGTCCACGATCCGGCTTTCGCCGGAACCAGCGATATTTTCAGCAACATGTACTGGTCCGCCGAAAGCATCCGGGCGGCTTTGGAGAAGGACTCTTCCCGGCCCGCCATCTCCTGCGAATACGGGCACGCCATGGGCAGCTCCTTTGGCGGACAGGATGTGTATATCCGGCTGGCGGACGAGGTTCCGGCCTATCAGGGGGGCTTTATCTGGGACTATATCGATCAGGCCATCACCTGGAAAGACCGGTACGGTCTGAAGTTCCAGGGGTACGGCGGCGACTTCGACGACCGGCCCCACGACGGGGACTTCAGCGGCAACGGCATTGTGGACAGCCTCCGCCGCTGTCCCACTCCCAAGATGCAGGAGGTCAAGTACCTCTATCAGAATTTGCAGATTCATATCGCAGAGGGCCGCGCGGAAATCGTCAACCGCAGTCTCTTCACCGGAAGCGGCGCTTTTGACTGCGTGGTCCGGCTGTACCGGGAGGGCGTACCACTGGAGGAGAAGCCCTTGGAGACCGCTGTGCCGCCGGGAGAAAGCCGGACCTACGCCCTGCCTCTGTGGCCGGAAAAGCTGGACACGGAGTACGCAGTCACCGTCTCCTTCCGGCTGAAGCGGGAGGAACCCTGGGCGGAAAAGGGCCACGAGGTCGCCTTCGGCCAGTGGCATGGCGGCATGGTTCCGAAGCCGGAGCATCCGGACCTGCCTCTGGAAATCATAGACGGGCATTGGAATCTGGGCGTCCGGGGAAAGAATTTCCACGTGCTGTTTTCCAAATCCGGCGGCGGTCTGGTCTCCTACCGCCAGGGCGGCCGGGAGCTGCTGAAAACCATGCCGCAGCCCAGCTTCTGGCGGGCCCCCACCGCCAATGACCGGGGCTGCAAGGCTCCGGCCCGGTACGCTCAGTGGAAGATTGCCAGTCTGTATCCCATTCAGCAGAATCCCGACGGCCTGAAGCCCGGAGAACAGGCCTGGGAGGTGAAGAAGGGAGAGAACTGGGTGGAGATGGCCTATACCTGTCATATGCCCACCACCCCCCGGAGTACCTGCGTCCTCGCCTACCGGGTGTTCCCCGACGGCGCGGTGGAGACCACCCTGTCCTCCGACGCGCCCAAAGTTCTGGGCCCCGCGCCGGAATTCGGCGTGACGCTGCAAATGGACGCGGATTTCCACCGCCTGCGCTGGTATGGCCCTGGACCGGAAGCCACCTACTGCGACCGGAAGCTGGGCGGAAAGCTGGGGATTTGGGAGTCCACCGCCGCAGACAGTCTGGCGCCCAATCTGACGCCTCAGGAGTGCGGCAGCCATACGGATGTCCGGTGGGCCGCCGTAACGGACGAGAATGGGCTGGGCCTGCTGTTTGAAGGGGACGGGATGGAGTTTTCCGCCTTGCCCTGGACGCCCCACGAGCTGGAGTGCGCCGCCCACCCCCACGAGCTCCCGGCCCTCCACCGCACCGTCGTTCGGGTCTCCGCCAGACAGATGGGCCTGGGCGGGGACAACAGCTGGGGGGCAAAGCCCCGTCCGGAATACCTGCTGCCGGCGGAGGCCATGACTTTCCGGTTTACCTTCCGGGGAACCGGCGGCTGAGGGTTTTGCAGGCCCGCCAACTAAATGAAAGGATGACCGAAACATGACAAACGCAGAACGCAGGGATTTGCAGCTGCCTTATATTTCCGATGCGGGAATTATGGAGGAGCAAAAACGGGCCAGAAGGCTGACCCAGGAGTTAAATACGGCAGATCGGGCCGATTTTGAAAAGCTGGCCAATATTGTAAAGAAATTGTTGGGAAAATCAGATGGAGCCTTTATCAATCCCCCGTTTTACTGCGATTATGGGACGCATATTGAGGTGGGCAAAAGCTTTTTTGCCAATTATAACTGTACAATTCTGGATGTGGCCAAAGTCATCATCGGTGATAACTGCCAGATGGCTCCTAATGTAGCAATCTATACGGCGGGGCACCCGGTGCATCCGGAAATCCGCAACACTGCTTATGAGTACGGTATTGAAGTTACAATTGGAGACAATGTATGGCTTGGGGGGAATACCGTCGTTTGTCCGGGCGTGCATATCGGCAGCAACACAGTGATAGGGTCCGGAAGTGTAGTAACAAAAGATATTCCCGACTGGGTAGTTGCCGCCGGAAATCCATGCCGCGTTCTTCGAAGGATTACCGAGGAAGACCGGAAATTCTATTTCCGGGACCGGCCCTTTGATAGTGAGGGATGGTCCGGCGTGCAGAGGATTCTGTCGGAAAAGCACTCCATTTGAGACGCATAAAAATTAGTCCGGCAGAAAGCGCCAGGAAGCCCGGAGGAACCACAGGTTCCTCCGGGCTTCCTGTCTGCTTGCAGCGTGATCCTTCCGCATTACGCAACCATCCCCGCCGGGAACAGCAAAACGGCGAAAATGCCGGCAAAGAGAATGGACAGGATCATCCGTTCCAGCCAGATCACACACAGGTGCCAGAATTTTATGGGAATGTCCGTAGCCATCAGGCAGGGGACAAAGCTGGCCAGAAAGATGATGGAGCTTACCGGCAGCACCGCCAGCATGAACCGCAGCCGCATGCTCCACTCTCCCACCGTCACCAACAGCGCCGGTACGGTGACTTCCACAAAGGAGATCATGGCCCCTGTGGAGGCTACTTCCAGCTCCGCGCCGGAAAAGCCGAAGATCATGAAAAAAGGACGGAACAGATAACCCAGCCACGTCACCACCGGCGTGAAGGTATACAGCACCACGCCGAAGGAGGCGAAAAAGGCGGTTCCCGAGGCCACCGTCCCCAGAACGCCAATGGTTTCCTTCATGATATAGCCGATCCGCCGGGGCAGGCTCTGCTGATTCTGGGCCTGATCCAGCGCTTCCATCAGGGCGGCCCGGAACAGCTGCCGCTTCACCGGCTGCTCCGGATTTGGCTCCACACCGGGGCAGAACGCATCTGGAATCCTGCTCAGCGGAAAAATCCGCACGCCTACCAATGTCACCAGCAGCGTCACCAGGAAGGCCAGCCAGAAATACTGGTTCCAGTAGCTCCGGCCCCACAACTCCTGGTTATTGAGCCCCGTATTGGTGGCCAGAGCCAGCAGAAAGCCCACCGACACCGTGGACAGGCTGGAGCCGATGACCACCGCCTCCCGCTCCGTCATGCGGCCGGTTTTATACTGGTCGTTGACGGCAATGTGTCCCACGGAGAAGTTGCCCAGAAAGGCGGACACGCTAATCACCGCCGACCGCCCAGGAAGCTTGAATACCGGCCGCATCACTGCCCGTACCAGTACGCCCACATACTCCACCAGACCGTAGTCCACCAGCAGCGGCAGAAACAGAGAGGCCGCCGGAATGCTGATGCAGATCGTCACCAGTATGTTGGACATGATGAATGTGGAAATGCTCTTTTCGCCCAGGGAGGACACCGGATCAAAGAACCAGGCCATGAAAGGGAAATGAACGGCAAAATAGATATCCACAATGGCGCATGTCAGCAGCAGAAAACCGACGATCTTGAACACGGCGAAGGCTGCCGCCACCTTTGTGGTTCCCCAGAACTTTTTGGGACGAAGGAAAAACAGATCCACAATGCTGTACACGCCAATGCCCCACACCACAAAGGGCATGGCCGGAAAATTCCCGGTATAAAGCGCGGCCTTCACCAGATTGGTCAGATGGGAGACAATTACGTTGGATTGAGCCGCTACCGCGCCCCAATGCCAGGAGCCAATGTTGATCTGGTAGGCCGGAAAGGGGATGTTCACGAAAAACACAACAATTCCAAGCGCGGAAAAAAACAGAAACCGGAACAGCGTGCGAGGCTTCAGATAATTTTCCAGGGAGCGCGTATCTTGTTCCATAGAAACCCTCCATTACACAAGTGAGCGTCAGGGACGCGGCCCTGGGCAACACACAATTTTTGCCGTCACGCCGTTTTTGTGGGAAACAGGTAACAGGCGGTATATGCCAGGGTGTTGCTGCCGTGGTAGTAGGGTACCCCGGCAGCCCCGCAGGCATCGTTGACCAGCAGTCCGTAGCCCTCCATGGACGGACAGGCCCGCTCCGGGAACCGGCAGGGCTCCGGATAGGCGCAGCCGGCGCACAGGCGGCATCCGCCGCTGCCCAGACACAGCACCCCCGGCTCCTTCTCCCTCAGCAGATCCGCCAGGGCGTGGAAATGGGCCAAATGCAGCTTCTCCGTTTCGGCCATGGCCTCGAAGTCAAAGGAGTCCTCCAGCTGCCCCACTGTCTGCACCAGCAGCCCCGCCTGCGTTCCGGCAATCCGCTTCCGGCACTCCTCCAGCGTTCCGCAGTGGGGCGGACAGGTCCAGTTACGGCCATAGATCCGGCACTTGTCCGCGGCGCACATGTCCCGGACCTCCTCCCGCACAGACAGTGCCGCCGGGTCCAAAGGCGCGGCGCAGGTGAATCCCAGCTGTAAGGCCAGCGCAACGAAATCCTCCACTACTCTTCCTCCTCTCCAAAGGTCAGGCAGTCCACATAGCAGTCCTGAAAGGCCGGCAGACTGGCCAACTCCAGAAATTCCGTTTCCTCCGCCAGGGTGATGCTCCGGCGGTAGCAGGCGTCCTGAAGAGCGCATTGCTTCGCCCCTTCGCCTGCGGCGTTGCCGGCGGCGCGGATTCGCTCCAGCAGCTCCGGCGGCAGCATTCCGATGCCGCAGGCGCTTTCCGGGGAGAGATAGCTGCCGAAAGCTCCCGCCAGCAGCACCTCCCGCACCTCCTGCCGCTTTCGCCCCATGGTATCCAGCAGCAGCTCGATTCCTGCCCGGATGGCGGCTTTGGCCAGCTGTACCTCCCGGATATCCTTTTGGGTCAGATAAACGCCGTCCCGCAGCAGAAAGGCCGGTTGATGATCCACCGTCAGCCAAGGGCCGGGCACCTCCGGACACATGCGCCCGCTTTCATCCAGAAAGCCGCCCTGAAGCAGCGCGTACACCGCGTCCAGCAGTCCGGAGCCACAGATTCCGAATGCCTCGCCGCCGCCGATAACATGGCAGGACAGTCCGCCCTCCGAAAGAGCGGCGTGATCGATGGCGCCGGGAGCACCCCGCATGCCAAACCGGATTCGCGCCCCCTCAAAAGCCGGGCCCGCCGCCGTGGAGCAGGCAATCCGGCGCATCCGGTTCCCCAGGACCATCTCGCCGTTGGTGCCGATGTCAATAAGCAGCGTCAGCTCCTCCCGCCGGTCAAAGGCGGCGGATACCATGCACCCCACCGTATCCGCGCCGACAAACCCCGCGATATTGGGAAGAACCCGGATCAGGGCATTGGGAGAGGCGGAAAGCCACTCCGCGCCGGAAAACTCCATGGCCTCCCGAACGGATGGCATATAGGGAGGCTTTACCAGCGGTGCGGTGTCCAGTCCCAGCAGCAGGTGGTGCATAGCGGTGTTTCCCACCAGCGTTACCTGCTCCACCTTCTCCGGACGGATGTCTGCCATCCGGGCTGCCTCCCGGGTCAGCTGGTCCAGGCAGGTGCGGATCGCCTCCCCTACCCGTCCGTCCCGGTGCTCCAGCTCGTATTGAATGCGGGCGATGACGTCCGCTCCATAGGCGCTCTGAGGATTGACCGCGCTGGCGCAGGAGAGCTGCCGTCCGGTTTGTCCGTCGGAAAGAAAGGCCGCCACCGTAGTGGTCCCTACATCAATGGCCAACACGTATTTGTGCCGCCCGTCGGCGGCGGCCGCCGCGTCTCCCGTCAGAATCTGCACCCGGGCCTGCTCCGGCAGCTCCACGGAAACGTCCTGCTGAAGAATGTGGCGGCAGGCCAGCTCCTCTCTGCCATCAATCCGTACCCGGCATTTCCCGCAGGTTCCCTTGCCTCCGCAGGGAGCGTCCAGCAGGACGCTATGCTGCCGCAGGGCATCCAGCAGGCTCCGCCCCTCCGGGGCGGCGAACCGCTCTCCGGAAGGGCGCAGAGTGACGATAACCTGTTTCATGTCAGATATCCAGCGCCGCGTGGTAAGCTTCGTAAACAGCCATGCAGATATTGGCCGGGCGCACGCAGTCACCGATGAGGCGCACAAAGGGCGCGGAGGCGCGCAGCGCGTCGGCAGCGTCCCGGTTGGCCCGCTGGCCTACGGCGCAGATCACGTTCCCGCCGGGAACCAGAACCTGCTCCCCGGCCTTGTTCTGGCAGAGGACGCCGTCGCTCCGGATTTCCAGTGCGCGGTGGCCTGTCAGGACCTCCACGTTCCGGTCCTTCAGCTCCTGACGCAGGATGGGCCGGTGACGGATGTTGGCGTCCCGGCATACGTCGTCCAGCATTTCTACCAGGCGGACCCGTTTGCCGTCCCGGGCCATGTGCACCGCGCACTCACAGCCTGCCAGACCGCCGCCCAGCACCACGATTTCCTCCGCCGTGACACGCTCCTTCTCCTTATAGTAGTTATTGACCACCACTGCCTGCTCAATGCCCGGCAGCTTGGGAACAATGGGGCTGGAGCCAACGGCCACAATCACTGCGTCAAATCCCTCCGCCAGCTCCGGCGTGACCTCGGTGTTCAGGCGGATCTCCACGCCTTCCCGCTCCGCCTGAAGGGCCAGAGTCTGACCGAGCTGGTACATTTCATACTTGAAGTCAATGGCTTGCTCGCAATTGAGAATGCCGCCCAGCTGCCCGCTCTTTTCGCACAGCAGCACCTTGTGTCCCCGCTGGGCGGCGGTGACAGCCGCTTGCAGTCCGCCTACGCCGCCGCCGGCCACCAGCACATTTTTTTTGACCCGGGCAGGCTGGACCTCCATACCCTCGTGCTCCCGGCCGATCCGGGGGTTGACGCTGCACCGCCGGGTGGAGGTGACGCCGCGCTCCGCCATACACACAAAGCACCGCAGGCACCGGACAATTTCCTCCGGACGGCCGCTCATCACCTTGTTGGGCAGCTCCGGATCTGCCAGCAGTGCCCGGCCCATGTATACCACGTCCACGTCGCCGTCGCCGATGAGCTTGTCCATCATCTCCGGGTCGTTGAGCCCGCCGATGGCGGCCACCGGGACGCTGACGTGCTTTTTGATCTCCCTGGCCAGGAACACATTGCACCCGTGGTCCCGGAACATGGAGGGGTGCGTGATGGAGAAGCCGTACTTGTAGGAGCCGGCGGATACATGGATCAGATCCACCAGATCCTCCAGCCCGTGGGCAATCCGGCAGCCCTCCTCCAGATCATAGCCTCCTTCAAAGAATTCCGATCCGCTCATCCGCAGCTCAATGGGGAATCCGGGTCCCACGCCTTCCCGCACCGCCTGAATGATCTCCCGGACGAACCGGAGCCGGTTTTCCAGACTGCCGCCGTACTCATCCTCCCGGTGATTGAAGTAGGGGGAGAGGAACTGGTTCAGAAGCCAGCCGTGACCGGCGTGCACCATAATCATCTTGAAGCCGCAGAGCTTGGCCAGCTTCGCAGTCTCCCGGTAGGTGTCCACCATCTCCGCCATCTGTTCTTTGGTCAGGGCCCGCACAGGGATGCCGTCGGGCCGGGTGCAGTCGCTGGGGCCGTACTGGACCATCTCCTGCTTGGCGTCCTTGTCCAGCAGATAGGTGCCCGCATACTGTCCGGCGTGGGAGAATTCCACGCTGGGAATCGCCCCGTGGCGGCTGATGGCGTCGGCGGTGTAGGTGAAGCTGGGAATGGAGCCGGGATTGGTGCGGGTGAGGTGATACATGAAGGAGGCGTCTGTTTTGGGGTCCACCACCAGCTCACTGACGGTCACAGCCGCCGCGCCGCCCTTGGCCCGCATCTCATAGAAGTAAGTGGAGCGCATGCCGATGTTGCAGTCCGGGGTGATGTCCGCACCGGACATGGGCGCGGAGAAAATGCGGTTGCGGAAGGTCACATTCCCGATGGTAATAGGCTTGCACAAGTTTGGATACATCTGCTTCATTGTCGTCAATCCCTCCTGTTGGCAGTACAGGGAAACCGGAACTCCGGTTTCCCTGTATCGCGCTGTTGTCAGCTTATCTTCAGATTAAAAGAATTTTTTGGAGCATTTGTCGATTTCCACATCCAATGCCTCGTAGACGCCGGGGAAGGTGCTCACAGGCAGACCCTGGGAGGCGTTGGGAATGAAGTACAGCTTGCCGCACTCCGCGCAGGCCCGCTCCACTTCCTTGGCGACCACATCCTGGGTCCAGCCGTCGAAGTCCACGCTGGCGCTGTCAATGCCGCCCATGAAAGAAATCTTGCCGCCGTACTGCTTGATGAGCTCGGGGATGTTGTTGGTGGTCATAACGCCCTGCCAGATGTCGATGCCCAGGTCGATCATGTCGGGCACCAGGGTAGCGGCAAAGGAATCGGAGTGGTGGATGATCAGCTCCACACCGTGGCTCTTGTAGTAGCCGTACACCTTCTCATAAGCGGGCTTGATGAACTCACGGAACATGTCGGGGGACATGAAGGTGGAGATCTGCGTGCCCCAGTCGTCATGATGGAACATGGCGTCGGGCTTGATGTACTTGCACAGCTCTCTGGCATAGTCCAGCTCAAACTCAGTGATGCAGTCGATGAGCTCGTGCATCTCGTCGGGATTCTCATAGAAGGCCATCAGACAGTTCTGGATCTCCATGAGATAATGGCACTGCTCAAAAATGCCGGGGGCGAAGAAGGGCGTGACAAACTGCTCCTTCCGGTCCACCTTCTCGGCCATCTCAATGAAGGGCTCCCACTCCTCGGCGTCATAGACCACCTGCGGCACCTTCACGTAGTCCCGCCAGTTCTCAATGTCCTTAATAACGATTTTGTCCGGCGTATGTACAGGGAAGGCGCCGGGGGTTCCCACAGGGTAGGACTTGGTCACGCCCCAGGCATTGACCACATTCAGCTCGCCGTACTTCGGGTTGGGGTTGCGCTTGCCGAAGGGAGAGCCGATGATCATGGCAAAGGCTTCATATTGCTTGACAAAGCGGTCGGGGTTTCCGCCCCGGATGGTCTCCAGAAGGTTTTGACGTTTGGTCAGCATATCGTTTTCCTCTCTCCTTTCCCTTATTCGGCCAGCTTCTTGGCGGCCTCGGCGGCAGAGGCCGCGTCAGCGGTGTAGCAGTCCGCGCCGATCTCGTCGCAGAACGCCTGGGTGATGGGGGCGCCGCCCACCATCACCTTCACCTTGCTGCGCCAGGGCGCTGCGTTGATCTTCGCCACGGCGGAACGCATGGCGGGCATGGTGGTGGTCAGCAGAGCGGACAGGCAGATGATCTTGGTATCAGGATTCTTGTCATAGGTCTCCAGGAACGTCTCGTCGGCCACATCCACGCCCAGGTCGATGACCTCAAATCCGGCGGACTCCAGCATCATGCCCACCAGGTTCTTGCCGATGTCGTGGAGGTCGCCCGCCACGGTGCCCAGAATGATCTTGCCCCGGCTGACGGCGCCGCCGGCGGCCAGAGCGGGCTTCAGGGTGGCCACGCCGGCCTGCATGGCCTTGGCGGCAATGAGCATCTCGGGAACGAAGATCTTGCCGTCGCGGAAGGCTTCGCCCACGCGGCTCATGGCGTCGATCATGCCCTCGTTGAGAATGACGTTGGGGTCAATGCCCTCGTCCAGAGCCTGCTGCACCAGACCGGGAATCACCTTTCTCTTGCCCTTCTCCACATTCAGGGACAGCTCTTGCAAAACAGACATTTGATTGTACCTCCTAATAAAATTTTTTCATACCGGCTGATTGGTTTTTTAGTTTTTTACGGGGCCGAACAGGCCCTCGCGGTAGGCGCTGATATACTCCATACAGTAGTCGTCCAGACCCAGCAGCGCCTCGGTAGCATAGATCAAGCCCATCAGATCCCGGTTGGTGGGGTCCAGGATCGCGCTGTCCAGACCGCTGTTCATGGCCAGGACGGTGAAGCCGAAGTTAATCATCTTCCGCACCGGCAGGTTAAAGGAAATGTTGCTGACGGCGGCGGTGATGTGGATGGAGGGGTACTGTTCCCGGACGGAGGAAATGACTTCGGTGTTGGTCTCAATACCGTTCTCCGAAGTGCACAGCATCTCCACCAGGGGGTCAATGTGAATGCGGTTGGGAGAAATGCCGTACTCCTTGGCCTTGGCCATAATCTTGTCAAAGACCTTCAGCCGGTCGGCAGCGCTCTTGGGAATGCCGGTATCGTCGCTCAGCAGGGCGATGACCTCCCAGCCGGGGTTGGCGGCCATGATGGGGAAAATCTTGTCGATCTTGTCCCCCTCGCCGGAGACAGAATTGAACAGGCCCGGTCTTTTGCAGAACTTGTAGGCCTCCACCAGCACATCGGCGCTGGGGCTGTCCACGCTGATGGGCAGGTCAGTGACGGACTGGATGCAGTCGATCATCCAGTGGAGGGTCTCCACCTCCTGATTCTCCGGAACGGAGGCGCAGCAGTCAATAAAGGTGGCGCCGGCGTCCGTCTGGAGCCTGGCCCGCTCCTTGATGAAATCGCTGTCCCTGCGGGCGATGGCGTCCGCTACGACCGGGATGGAGCCGTTGATCTTTTCGCCAATGATGATCATACTTTTCCTCCTATTTTATCCGGCGGCGGAGGGCAGCGCAAGACCAAAGCTGCTCTCCAGGACGGAGGCAAGCTCCGCCTCGCCGGAAATTTCGCGTTCTTCCACCGTCTCTCCCTGCCGGGTGAGGGTGAAGCGGTCCGCCACAAGGGAGGCCATGCCGTCCCGGGTGCAGCGGTAAGCAATCAGCTTCTGGGTGAAAATTGACTTGGGGTTCCAGCCGAAGTAGCCGTGGAGCACGTCGAAATCCACCTCCATGGCGGCCTCGTCCCGGAAGGCCATGAGCTTCTGCTCTCCGTCCGGGTCGTGGCGGTACACCACCGTCACGCCGTCTTCCTCCCGCACCTCGAAGGTCTCCCCCGCCACAGTCTGCTTCCCCGGAGCCATGCGCAGAGCGCCCTTGGGACCAGGGCCGCCGTAGCCCACGTCGCACAGCCAGGGACCGCCGTCCGCAGTACTGACCACAATAAGCCGGTGGGACAGCGGGCGGGGATCTGTACGCCGGTACAGAATCCGCGCGGCGGCGCAGCGGCATTCGTAGCCCAGCTCCCTGAGCAGCAGGTAAAACAGCTTGTTGAGCTCAAAGCAGTACCCGCCCCGGCGCTCCTCCACCACCTTCCGGTACAGCAGCTCCGGCTCCAGGGAGGGGCAGCGGCGCTCCCGGAAGATTTCCAGGTTTTCAAAGGGCACCTGTTCCAGGTGGGCCCGGGTCAGCGCCCGCAGCGCCTCCGCAGTGGGGGCGGAGGGCCGGGGGGCGCAGATCCGTTCCAAATACTTTTCCGTATTCAAGGTTTTCTTTTACGCTCTGGCGTCGATCTCACGCTGATACTGGGCCACCCGCTCACGGGTCAGGCGGTAGCCGAAGATCAGCAGCAGCGCACCGGCGGCGCAGAAAACGGCGGGAACCAGGGCGAAGGCCACGGTCATACCCTGACGGGCGGCGCCTTCCAGCGCCACGCCGGACTGCCAGCCCACCGCGCTCAGGCAGGCGGCCAGAATGACGCCCCGGAGGAACACGCCGATTTTCAGAGGCAGGTTCTGGAGGCCCATGATCCAGCCGGCGGCGTTCTTGCCGGTCTTCCAGGTGGCATAGACCACGGTGTCGGCATACAGAGCCGGAGAGGAGGCGAAGGCCACGCCGTAGAAGAACTGGGCCAGGGTCATCAGGGCGATGACCATCACAGCGTTGGAGTAGAAGATGTAAATGAGGAACAGGAAGACCGCCATACCGGCATAAGCGCCGATGGTGATGGTGCGGGCATCAAACTTCTTTACCAGAAAGCGGACCACATACGCGCCGATGATAGCGCCTACGGCGATGCTGAAGGCGTAGCCCTTCATATAGCCGGGGTTGCCCATGGCATCGCGGAAGTAGTAGATGGCAGAGGCGGCGGTGACAAACTTCACGCACCACTTGGCCAAATCCGCAATCATGAGGATGAGCAGCTGGGGATTCTGGAACAGGGACCGGAACATCTCGGGGATGCTGGTTTTGTTGGTCCGGGCAGCCTTGGCGTGGCTGGCGTCCTCGATTTCCTCGTAGCCGTCGGTCATCTTGAAGTGAGCAAAGTAGCCCAGAGCCATCAGAATGCCCAGGCAGAAGGCGGCGGCGGCGTACTGGTTCTTCTCGCCCACGAAGTTGGCCAGGAAAATGGCGAAGGGCAGACCCATATAGCTGAAGAGCAGTCCGCCGATGTTGTTCCAGGTGGCGCGGGAGGAGGACAGGGTGGCCTTGTCTTCCGGCGTCTTGCCCACCACGCTGACAAGGGTGGCGTTGGCCACGTAGCCGATATTCCACACCACGTGGGAGATGATGGCGGCGGCGATGATGACCACTGCGGAAAGCATCTCGTTCTCACTGATGCGGATGAACTGGAAAGCAAAGAGGAACGGCACGAGCCACGGCGTCAGGATCAGCCAGGACCGGTAGCGCCCCCAGCGCTTGGCCTTGGTTCCGTTGAGAATGCCGCCGTAGATCCAGGACAGGCAGGCATCCACCGTGGAGAACACGGAGTTGATCAGGCCGGCGATGACAGGCGTGAAGCCGCCCAGGCCTGTCAGGTAGTCCATAAAGTAGAAGGTTTCGATGTTGCTCATGAGGACGAATCCGGCGTCACCGACGCCGAACAGGTTCCGCAGAGCGGAAGACAGCCTCTTGGGCTCTTTCTTCGTTGTTTTCTCCATTGATTTCTCCCCCAATAAAAATTTTTAAATCACCGCACCGGAGCGCGGACGATTACAGTGACGCGGCCCTGCCGTCCGGTCAGGGTTCGCGGGGCGCTTTCATTGTTTTTGCCATAGTCCGGTGAAGTTGTCCATCCACCGGTTTTGCCGTCGTTTTTGGCTTTTTATCTAATTGTATAGTATTCTTTTTCGCCTTATTTGTCAATCAGCACAAAAGCACGCGATAAATTTTCCTCTAATTTGAAAGATTCCCTACTTCCTTTTCCGCAAAAATAAGGATATACTGTCTGTCAGAGCTCCAGGAGCCGTACTGTTCAAAGGAGGTCCCGCCAATATGCACAAAGTCCCCGCTGCCCCACGCCGTCAAATGGCGCTGTCTCTTCAGATGATTGCCGACGAGCTGGACGACCGGCTTTGGGATTTTACCCTGAAATCCCAGGATCAGGCCCGTTTTTACAGCTTCCGCGTTTTTACCCCCGGAGAGGCGCCGGAGGCCGGGGTACTCTATGTCCTGCCGGAGGACTGCGGCGCGTTTCCCGGGGAGAGCTATCCGTACATATCCGCCGGCAGCCGGCCGGGGGGCGGGGAGCATATCTGCGTCTATGGCCGGACGTTTCTGGAAACCATCAACGAGCTGGCGCGAATCTTCCAGCGCTTCCGGGATTTTGAGGCGGAGCTGAACTGGATACTGAACCACGGGGGAGATCTCAACGATCTGTGCGAGGCGGCGACTGCCTACCTGCAAAACCCGGTCTATATTCACGACAATGTTTTCGCCATTCTGGCCCTGCCCTGTCATGTGGAGGGAATGCTGGAGCTGGATTACAACCAGGATACCGGGAAATATTTCATTCCTCTGTGGCTGGTGGAGGACTTCAAGTTCAGCGAGGGATACCGGGACACCCTCCGGCAGAGAAAGGCCGCCATCTGGGATACCAACCACTACCCCTATCACATGCGCTCGCTGTACGTCAATATCCGGGACGCGGACTACTACCGGGCCAGACTGCTGGTCAACGAGCTCCACGTTCTCCTCCGGCCCGGGGATCATCTGCTGGTGGAATATCTGGCGGATTATGTGCTGATGATCCTCCGCCGGGACGATATGAGCGCCGGTCACAGCCACCGGGACCTGGTCAGTACGATGAAGGATCTGATTTCCACCGGCGAGGCAGACCGCCGGGATCTGCGGGTGCTCCTGACGGCTCTGGGGTGGCAGGAGAAGGAAAGGTTCCTGCTGGTCAAGCTCCAAAGTCAGAACGCGGAGAACGCCATCACCAGCAGCAACGTCTTGCGCAACAGCCTGTCGGCCGCCTTTGCAGGAACGTTCCTCTTTTTTCATGAAAGGCAGCTGTGCATGGTTGCGGACATGGACACCGCCTGTCTGGACCAGGCCGCTTTCCGCTCGAAGCTGGCGCCTTTTCTCCGGGACAGCCTGATGTACGCCGGCGTGTCCTTGCCGGTGGAGAGTATTTCGCACCTGAATACCGCCTATGTGCAGGCCAACTATGCCGTGAATCTCGCCTCCCGCCTGCGCAGCCATCAGTGGTACGTGGCCTTTGAGGACTGCGCTCTGGAATACTTGCTCTCCCATGTGGAGACGCCTACGGCTCTCTCCCAATATCTGTCCCCGGTACCGCAGTTTCTGAGACGGTATGATCAGGACCACGGCAGCCAGTACTGCGCCACCCTGAAAAGCTTCCTGCAAAATGAGCGCAGCATTCCCAAGACCGCCGCCGCCCTGATCGTTCATCGCACCACGCTTCTCTACCGGCTGGAGAAAATTGTTTCCCTGACCAAAATCGATTTGGACAACGAAGGCGTTCGGCTTTACCTTCTGCTGTCCTTCCGGCTGTCGGAGGAGCTATAGCGTTTCCGCCGGCAGAAACAGCCGGCTCATGTCCACGCCTTCAAGATTGAGCAGCCGCCGCTTTCTGGCAAGGCCCCCCGCATAACCGGTCAGACTGCCGTTGGAAGAGACCACCCGGTGGCAGGGAACAATGATGGAAATGCCGTTACGGCCAACCGCGCCGCCAACGGCCTGCGCGGATATCCGGTTCAGACCCCGTCCGGCGGCAAGGCGTTTTGCAATTTCTCCATAGGTAGTAACCTGCCCGTAAGGGATGGCACAAAGGATTTCCCATACGTCATTCTGAAAAGCGGTGCCTGTAAAATGCACCGGAACGGAAAAATCGGGCTCCTCTCCGGAGAAGTAAACATCCAGCCACCGTTTTGCGGTTTCAAATAGCGGGACTTCCTCTTCCACATGCTCCTTGTCCAGGCAGCGGGCAAAATATTTTTGCCCTTCAAACCACAGGCCGGTCAGACCGGCGCCGTCCGCCGCCAGAAGGACGCCGCCCAGAGGGGATGAATAATAGCTGATATACTGCATAATAGGATACCTCGTTGTCGAAATCGTGGAGGCCGCCTGCCGGAGCCGGTCTTCTCCCCTGCGGCGCGCCGGTATGGCAGATTTGCCGGATGGGACGTTTTGCAGGCAAGGCTTAAAAGAACCTGTAATTTTCCAGCGGCAGGCCGCTGTCCTGGAAAATACTTTTGACAGGGAACATGTAGTGATCGTATACCGTCCGGCAGATTACCGGCAGATCCCCGCTCCGGAGGGAATCCACCAGGGTGCGGTGAATTCTGTGCTGCCTTTCGGCCAGACCGGCCTGGTAAGCGTCGCTGCTGATGCTGGCCACAATGCTGCCGAAATTCAGTTCCTCCCACGCCTTCATCAGGCGGGGCAGCCGGGCCTTTTCCATGATGATTTTGTGCAGCGCATAGTCGCAGGAAACGACGCGGCCGACGTCTCCCTCCCGAATGGTCTGCATATCCGCCAGAACGCTCTCCATCTCCCCAAGCTCCTCCGGGGAAAAGGCGCCGCCGCACAGTCTGACGGCGAGAATTTCATAGTCAGCGCGCATGAGATACAGCTCATACAGATCCTCCGCCGTAATTTTCTTGACGGAGCATCCGGCGTTTCGCACGTACTCCACAAGTCCCTCGTGCTCCAGCTGGCGCAGGGCTTCCCGAATGGGCCCCCGGCTGATCCCGAACTCTCTGGACAGATTCTGCTCGACAATGCGCGTCCCGGGCGCCAGCTCCCGGTTCAGAATCTTCATGCGAAGCGCCGACGCCACATCCTCGCGCAGGGTTCTGTAAGACAATTCGCTCATAAAGCGGCCCCCTTTTCCGGTATGAATCTGATTATATCGAGTCCGCACTCAAAAGTAAATGCGTATTCTCCGCAAAATTCATTTTTGAAAGAAATTTTGCCTGTATTTGTACATAACCGCCAATTTTAACAAAAACTTTTTGGTGCAGAACAGGATTGTCAACAATCGACAACCATGGTATAATAGGCCCCGGTCCGGCCGCGCCCCCAGGAACGGACAGACCAGGCAGGCTGCGCTGCATACTTTAATTTTAGGAGGGTCATCCTTATGGAAGACAACAAGAGAATCAAATGGTACGCCCTGGCGACCATGGGTTTCTCCACCGTCTGGGGATTTGGAAACGTCCTCAACGGCTTTATCTATTTCAATGGCATCCAGGTTATCCTCAGCTGGATCATCATGTTCGCTCTGTATTTTGTTCCCTACGCTCTGATGGTGGGCGAGCTGGGTTCCGCCTTCAAAAACGAGGGCGGCGGCGTCAGTTCCTGGCTTCACCAGACCACCAACGCCAAGCTGGCTTACTATGCCGGCTGGACCTATTGGGCCTGCCACATCACCTATATCGCCAGCAAGGGCAGCGGCGGACTGAAGGCTGTCAGCTGGGCGGTTTTCCGGAACGCGGAAACCTATGACTCCTTCCCCACGCTGTATGTCCAGCTGGCCACCCTGGCGGTGCTGCTGCTGGGCTGCTTCATTGCCAGCAGGGGCCTGAATCCCCTGAAGAAGCTGCTGACGCTGGCGGGGACCACCACCTTCATCATGTCTATCCTTTACATTCTCATGATGTTTGCAGCTCCCGCCATCAATCCCGGCGCAGAGTACGTCCAGATGGACTTCAGCCTGAAAAACCTGATTCCCAATTTCAACCTTACCTATTTCACGTCCCTGTCGATCCTGGTGTTTGCAGTGGGCGGCTGTGAAAAGATTTCTCCCTACGTCAACAAGGTGGAGAATCCCAGCAAGGGCTTCCCCAAGGGCATGATCGCTCTGGCCGGCATGGTGGTGGTCTGCGCGATTCTGGGCACTGTAGCCATGGGCATGATGTTTGATCCCGCCGAGATCAACGCCAACTTCGATGCCTACGCAGCCAACGGCGGCTACTGGGCCTTCCAGAAGCTGGGCGAATATTATCATATCGGCGACTTTTTGATGATTATTTACGCACTCTGCAACACCATCAGTCAGTTTGCGATTCTGGTTCTGAGCATTGACGCGCCTCTGCGCATGCTGCTGGACAACGAGCACACCCACCAGTTCATCCCCACCGCCCTGCAAAAGAAGAACAGGTTCGGCGTGCACAGCAACGGCATCCTCATGGTGGTCGTCCTCTCCGGGGCCATTATTCTGGTGCAGTCCTTCGTCCCCGGCGCCGCCGCTGTGCTGCGGCAGCTGACCAAGCTCAATTCCGTCTGCATGCCCATGCGGTATATGTGGGTGTTCGTGGCCTATCTGGCGCTGCGCAAAGCAATTGACAAGATTCCCGCCGAGTATCGCTTTGTAAAGAACCAGGGCGTGGCCAAGTTCTTCGGCGGCTGGTGCTTCCTGGTGACGGCGGCGTGCTGCCTGATGGGGATGTACGACGAGGATATGTTCACCTTTGCGCTGAATGTCATCACGCCTGTGATCCTTACGCTGCTGGGTATCATTCTGCCCCAGATTGCCAAGCGGGAGAGAGCCGGGCAAAAGGCTGTCAAATCATAACAAACGGAGGCTTGGAAAACATGTATCAAAAAGTCGCAGAGGAAATGCTCTCTTTTATTCAGAAGAATCCCACGGCGTTTCATACGGTGGCTGCTCTGAAGGCCGCTTTGCAGGAGCAGGGATACTGCGAGCTGCTGGAAGGCGGCCGGTGGAACTTGGAAAAAGGAAAAAACTATCTGGTGTGCCGCAATGATTCCAGCATTATCGCCTTTCAGGTGGGCAAGGAAGTGGAGGAGTACGGCTTCAATATTGCCGCCTCCCATACCGACTCCCCTGTGTTCAAGCTGAAAGAAAAGGCGGAGATGGCGGTCAGCGGCCACTATACCAAGCTGAACACCGAGGGGTATGGCGGCATGATTTGCAGCTCCTGGATGGATCGTCCCCTGTCTGTCGCCGGGCGGGTGCTGGTGCGTCAGGAGAACGGCGCCATCGCCACGGTACTGGTGGATCTGGACCGGGATCTGGTGCTGATCCCCAATGTGGCCATTCATATGAACCGCAGCGCAAACGACGGATACGCCTTCAACAAGCAGGTGGACATGCTTCCGCTGTTTGCCGGCCAGGAAAAGGGCTCTCTCATGGCCTTGGTGGCCGAAGAGCTGGGCGTGGAGGAAAGCCGGATCCTCGGCAGCGACCTGTACCTGTACAACCGGGACCGTCCGGCGGTGTGGGGCTGCGGCGGCGAATTTGTGTCCTCCGGACGGCTGGACGACCAGCAGTGCGTTTTTGCCTCCCTCCGGGGCTTCCTGGAGGCGGTAAATCCCAAGTCCGTCAATGTTCTGGCCTGCTTTGACAACGAGGAAGTGGGCTCCGGTACCAAGCAGGGCGCGGATTCCACCTTCCTGTACGATGTGCTCCGCCGGATCAATCTGGCCCTGGGGAAGGGGGAGGAGGACTACCTGCGGGCGCTGGCCTCCAGTTTCATGCTCAGCGCGGACAACGCCCATGCGGTGCATCCCAACCACCCGGAGCATACGGACGCGGACAACTGCACCTATATGAACGAGGGCGTGGTGGTCAAGTCCCACGCGGGACAGAAATACACCAGCGACGGCATGAGCATCGCTGCGGTGAAGGAGCTGGCGGCCCGGGCCCAGACGCCTCTCCAGTTCTTTGCCAACCGCTCGGATAAGCTGGGCGGCAGTACGCTGGGCAACATCGCCATGTCCCATGTGTCGGTCAAATGCGTGGATATCGGTCTGCCGCAGCTGGCGATGCACTCCTGCTATGAGACGGCGGGGGTGAAGGACACCTGGTATATGATTCAGCTGATGAAGGAGTTTTACAGCAGCCGTTTCGTGGAAACTGCCGCAGGCGAGCTGAGAATTGAAAAATAGCTGACGGTTCTGACACGCAGGAAGCCCCGGAAAACATCTGTTTTCCGGGGCTTCCATATATTCTTCCGCGCTGGAGGCTTTTGCCGTTTCCCCATATCGCTGGCACACTTGAGAGGCGGAAAAAGGGAGGCGCAGAACTCTGCCGGTTTTCAGGCGGGCCGGCTGTAAGAACCTGTATTCACAGGTGTTGAACGCCGTCTGGGCGGGTCTTTTGCCGCCCCAGTTTTCAAGGCGCGTCAACGTACTTTCCGGTTCTTTTTTCTCTCCAGAAGCAGAACCACCCGGAAGGTATTGACGCCGCCTTCGCTCTCCGCCCAGATTTTGCCGCCGTGGCGGCTGACAATGCTCCGGGCGATGGCAAGGCCCAGGCCGTAGCCGCCCTCCCGGCTCCGGGCGGGGTCCGCCCGGTAAAAGCGCCTGAATACGTCCTGAAGCTCCTGCCGGGACAGAGGCGGTCCCGGGTTGGCCACAGACAGAAGGCAGCTCCGTCCGCTCCGGCGCAGCGACACCGACACAGCGCCCCCCGGAGCGGCATATTTCCGCGCGTTGTCCAGAAGGATGTCCGTCACCTGCCGCAGGCGGTCCTCCTCTCCGCGCACCTGGAGCCCGGCTTCAATTTCGCTTTCCAGAATCAGCCCGGCTTCAAAAAAGACCGGCTCAAAGGGCAGCAGCGCCTCCCGGACCACCGCACTGAAGTCCACGCGGCGCTCCCCCGGCGAAACGGACTCCGCCCGGGCCAGCTCCAGCAGACTCTCCACCAAAGTGCGCATCTGGCAGGCCATGGACAGGATATTTTCCCTAAACCGGGCCGCCTCTTCCGGAGGCCCGTCCCGCAGAAGCTCCGCATTGGTCAGGATGACCGTCAGGGGCGTTTTCAGCTCGTGGGAGGCGTCGGCCACAAATTGCCGCTGCCGCTCCCAAGCCTGCGCCGCCGGCCGCACCGCCCAGCGGGAGAGCAGGATGCTCGCAGCCAGAAAGCCCAGAAACGCCGCGCCGCCCGCCAGCAGGCAGGTCCGGACCAGGGCCCTGACGGTCCGGATCTCCCCCGACATATCGGCAAAGGCCAGAACCGTTGCCTTCAGAGGTCCGATCCGGCAGAAGCGCAGTCCGCGGTCCGCCAGCACGCCGTGTTCGCCGCCCTGCTCCAGCGCCTCCGCCAGCAGCTCCCGCAGCCATGTCTCGTCGGAAAGATCGTAATATCCGTCGCCTGCGGCAATCAGCTCGCCCCGCGGACCCAACCGGAGCGTAAAGCAGGGCACGCCCCGCTCTCCGGGCATCCGGCCCGG
>CAJTUD010000005.1 GCA_910579725.1 uncultured Oscillospiraceae bacterium
GATGCAGGCGGGCTGGTGCCCGCCAAAGACGACAACGCCGCCCTGTGCCATTTTGGCCACCGAACTTTACCGACTTTCAAGTGTGTCGACTATAGAAGACGGCCGAAAGAAAGAGAGGTCTGTGATGGGCGGCAAACTGCGGATGTACAATGTTGAATTTGGCGATGCGTTCCTGCTGTATGGGCAGGGGGAGAACCTTCTGGTGGATTTGGGCAGCATACAAAACGGCTTTCCTTTCAGCCGGGTTCTGGACTCCATCAAGGACGAGTCCAGAGAAAAGGAGCTTTCCCTGCTGCTGACGCATTTCCACGAGGACCACTGGAGCGGACTGCATAACCAGACGCCGGGGCATCAGCTGCCCGGGCTGAAAATGGTGTATCTGCCGGATATTTTCCGGATGAGAGTTCTCGGGGAAGTGGATGTCATTGTACAAAGCCTGCTGAGTGATTTTCTGGAAGCGGTGGTTTTGAACAAGCGCCTCCGGTTCACTCTGGCGGATCTTCTGCGGGAGATTCTGCCGGGACTGCAATGGAAGCAGATCCGCTTTTTAAGACGGGGCGACAAATTCCTTATGGGCGGCAGAAATTATGAAGTGCTGTGGCCCCGGCTGAATCGCGAGGATGTGGTTATGAAGCGGAAGAGGCCGCTGCTGGATTTATTGAACCGGCTGGACGTCAAAACGCAGGCGAACGGACGGGAGATTGGCCTGCTGGATACCCTGGAGGCAATTGCCAGCGTGCTGCTGCGGGACTTTGGCAGGGGGGTGGATTACCCCGTTCTGGATATCGTGCCGGATTACGACCGGACCTACGGCAGCCTTTACAATCAGGCGCAGGAGCTGCTGGAAGCAATCACCTTTGAAGTGCGGCGGGACGAGGGGGAGCTGCGCAATAAAATCCGCCATTACGCAAAGCAGCTGGGGAACAGCTGGAATCAGATCAGCCTGGTGTTTCATGATCTGGCGGAAGAGGATGATGTTTGGGAATATCCTGATCTGCCAGCGGAGAGTCTGGGAAGGGACGGCGTTCTGATGACGGGAGACGCGCCTTCCCCTATTCTGGACAAGCTGCGGAACGGGACGTTTGCAGGACCCCGGCTCCGGGAGAGCTATGCGGTCATCAAAGCGCCCCACCACGGAACGAAGAGCTATTTCTGCGCCATTCTGCCGCACTGCCGGTATTTATGCGTCAGCAACGGAGAGGGAAACAAGAACTATCAGAAAATATCGGAATACTATGAGTATGAATACCGCTTTCTGAGCGGTAAGACGGAAATTTTCTGTACCAATCCCCGCTGTGATTTTATAAAAAAAAGAAGGCTCTGTCCTTATTTCAGTACGCGCCCCGTCAGCCAATTTTATGACGTCAGCTGGTAAAACAGGCGCCGGGAGGTCATCCGAACCTCCCGGCGCTGTTCTGACTGCCGGACAGTGCTGTTTTCCGGTGTGCCGCCTGCCGGGTCCTTTTTCCTTCAAGAGAAAGACCGCCCGCCCTCCAGCCGCTCCAGCGCGGCCTCAAACTCCTCGCTCAAGGGACATGCCAGCTCCATGGCCTCCCCGCTGCGCGGGTGCCGGAACTTCAGCCCCACCGCGTGAAGGCACTGCCCTGTAAGCCCCGGCACAGGCTTCTTCGCTCCGTATACCGTATCCCCCCAGATGGGGTGGCCGGTGTAGGCCATGTGCACCCGAATCTGATGGGTTCTGCCCGTCTCCAGCCGGCAGCGGATGTGCGTAAATCCCTGGAAGCGCCGGAGGACCTCCCAGTGCGTAACGGCGGGTTTGCCGCCCCGATCCGTGACGGCCATTTTCTTCCGGTCCGTGTGGTGCCGCCCGATGGGCGCGTCAACAGCGCCGGCATCCTCCTTCAGATTTCCCACCACGACGGCTTCGTAAATCCGGGCCAGGGTGTGGTCCTGAAGCTGGGCGGAAAGAGCCTGATGGGCGGCGTCGTTCTTGGCGGCGATGATCAGGCCGCTGGTGTCCCGGTCGATCCGGTGGACGATGCCCGGGCGCAGCGCGCCGCCCACGCCGCTCAGGCCCGCCCCGCAATGGTGCAGCAGGGCGTTGACCAGCGTCCCGTCAGGGTGGCCCGGAGCGGGGTGGACCACAAGTCCCGCGGGCTTGTTCACCACGATGACGTCCCCATCCTCATATACCACATCCAGAGGGATGTCCTGGGGCAGAGCTTCGATGGGCTCCGGGTCCGGGAGCGCCGCGCAGACCGTCTCCCCGCCGGAGAGACGGCAGCTTTTGACGGCGGTTTTTCCGTTCACCGTCACCTGCCCGCTCTCAATGAGCCGGGCGGCGGCGGAGCGGGTCATGGACGCCAGGGCGGCGGAAAGAAAGCTGTCCAGCCGGAGCCCCGCGTCCTCACTGCCCGCCGTCAGTCTGATCGGTTCCATGATCCTTCTCCTTTTTGTCGTGGAGCAGCAGGTAGTAGGCCGCAAACCCGATGGTGCCGCACACCACCAGAATATCCGCCACGTTGAATACGGGGTAGTTTATGAACTGAAAGTGGAACATGTCCACCACGTACCCCAGCCGCACCCGGTCTATGAGATTTCCCAGTCCGCCGCCCAGAATGGCCGTCAGCGTCCACATGGCCAGGGGATGGGAGAAGTATTTCTTCACCAGCGCCGCAGCGATCACCGCCATCATCGCCGCCGTGAGCACCGTCAGCACCCATGTGTGCCCCGCCAGAATGGAGAAGCCGCCCCCGGTGTTCCGGATGTGGAGCAGCTCCACAAATCCCGGCGCCAACGGGGCGCTTTCATAAAGGGCCAGATGGGAGACCACATAATATTTCACCGCCTGATCTGCGGCGACGCAAAGAACAATGGCAATCATATACGGCATGGGTCACACCTCCAGCTCCCGGAGAATCTCCCGGTTCACCTGGTTGCTGGCCCACACGCTGCATCGCTCCGTCAGGGACAAGGGCTTTCCCTCCAGAGTGGAGACAAAGCCGCCGGCCTCCGTCAGGATCAGACCGCCCGCCGCGTGGTCCCAGGGGCACAGGCTGTACTCGAAAAACAGATCGGTCCGTCCGCAGGCCACGGCGCACAGATCCAGAGACGCCGCCCCCAGGCGGCGGAAATCGCAGCTGCGCCGGAACAGCGCCTCCGTCAGGCGCATGGTGGGTTCCAGATACTCCCGGCAGTAGATGGCGGTGCCCATGCCGAAAATTCCTTCCGAAAGGGGCCTCCGGCTGACCTGGACGGGGCTGCCGTTGAGAAACGCGCCGCCGCCGCGCCGGGCGGAGAACAGCTCGTCTTTAAAGGGATCGTACACCACGCCGTACTCCACCGCGCCGCCGCAGGCCAGGGCCACGGAGACGGCGCTCTGCTTCATCCCCCGGACAAAATTGGTGGTGCCGTCAATGGGGTCCACGATAAAGGCCCAGCCCCGGCCGGGGTTGGCGTTCTCCTTTTCCTCCTCCCCGAAAAAGACGGAGCCGGGGACCAGCGGCGGCAGCTTTTCCTTCAGGAAGCGCTCCACCGCCAGATCATATTCCGTCACCAGATCGGCGGCAGAGGTTTTCTCATGGGTCTGGGACCAGATGTCCCGGGCGGAGAGAAGAATTTCCCCCGCCTCCCGGACAATGGCAATGATTTGTTCCAGCATAGATTGTCCTTTCCGCAGGCGGTCAGCCGTACCGCTCCGCCAGTTCTTTGCCGCTTGCCTGAAACAGCTCCAGGGATACGGAGCGCACCTCCTCCGGTGAAAGAGGCCCGTCCAGTCTCCGGCCCAGCCTCGCCTCAAAGCCCCGGACAATGCGTCCGGCGGCCAGGGCATGGCCGTTGCCCGCCAGGGAAGCGTCTGCCTGAAGCAAAAACCGCTCCAGCAGCGGCCGCTCTCTGGAGTAAATCAGCTCCACCAGCTTTGCCCGGTACTCCAGATCTTCAGAGGAGATGCCGGGGTATCGCTCCAGGTCCGCCGCGTGCTGGGCCTCGTGTTTCAGCAGGGACACCCGGAAGTTCTCGGAGTCCAGGTCATAGGAGGATTTCACGCAGTGGATCAGTCCGTCGCCGTTGGACCATCCCCCGGTGCCGGACGCTCCGAAAGAGATGTAATCCAGCCAGCTTTTCATGACGAAGCCGTCCAGAAATTTCACGGTGTAGTTCTGTCTGCCCTCCGGCAGCTCCACCGCATATTCCCGGAGGGCCTCGTCTCTCCATATGTAGGGGCCGAACCAGCCGCTGGTCCTCCCGGTCAGGACATGCAGCGACTGGCGGCGGAAGGCGTCCGCCGCCTGCTCCTCCAGCCGCTCCAGCGGCAGCTCCGGCTCCGCCCCCAGCACGTCCGCCAATCTCCCGCCCAGCTTTCGGGCGGCTTCCTCAGGGGACAGCCGGAGATAAAACGCGTCCCGGTAATATTTCTGGTAAACCAGAAGAATCTCATTCAGCTCCGCGTTCACATCGTAGGAGAGATAGCTCTCCTCCTCAAACAAAGACGCGTACCGGCTGTACAGCGGGGACTGCTGCGGGAATTGCCGGAGGTAGTTCATGGCCGCGTCCAATTTCCCTTTTGAGAGATATCCGAGAAAAACGCTGTGGGCAAAGACTTGATCCG
Source organism: uncultured Oscillospiraceae bacterium (assembly GCA_910579725.1). Lineage (GTDB taxonomy): Bacteria > Bacillota > Clostridia > Oscillospirales > Oscillospiraceae > Pelethomonas. The sequence goes on from CAJTUD010000005.1 coordinate 4,571, forward strand.
AAGGAAGAGTTTCCGCTTTCATAGCCCAATCTCCTTTGTTTCTATATTCTGTTATATAAACGAACAGAAGCGGAAAAGTGTTGAAACTGCATCCCTATACCAGACTCCAGGTAAACTCCTCCCACAGCAGCCTGCTGCCTACGTCGGTGCCCTCCGGCAGCAGGAACATGGCCACCTGATTCTCCACGCCGCTGTCGCTGGTCATGTAAGCGTAATCGCCATTGATGGTCTTCACCGTATAATAAACAGGCTCCATAGCCCCATCCTCCCTGTCTGTATGGATTTAGGGGGAGTATACCACATTATCCCGGGTTTTACAAGTAAGAACCTGTATTCATAGGCGGGAGGGGGCCGTTCATAAAATATTCACTTGACAATCAGGCAAAAACGTAGTATATTCTTTTTAGGATTTAATCCCAGTAAGGAGCCAGACCTATGGCGGATAGAAATACCATCCAAAAGGAGATCATCCACCATACGCTTTGCGAAATGCGCAGCCATCCCACCGCTTCGATGGTCTATGACCGCGTTCACCGCAGCCACCCCACCATCAGCCGCTCTACGGTGTACCGGGTGCTGGCGCGGATGGCGGAGGACGGGAAGATTCTGCGCCTGGAGCTGTCCGGCGGCGAGAGCCGCTACGACGGCCAGCTCCGTCCGCACAGCCACGCGCGGTGCCGCCTGTGCGGCGCGGTGGCGGATCTTCCGGCAATCGAAGTGGGAGCGCCTGCCGACGACGGGGGCTTTCTGCTGGAGGACTGCGCGGTGATATACCGGGGCGTGTGTCCGGACTGCCGCCGGGCCGGGAAGGAGACTGGTTAGTTACGCCGGAAGGCGGCTATAATAATTTATGCAGGATATTTATTTGAAAAGGAGATTTTTACTATGAAGAAGTGGGTTTGCCCTGTTTGCGGCTATGTTCATGAGGGGGATACCGCCCCTGCCAAGTGCCCCCAGTGCGGCGTTCCCGGTGAGAAGTTTGTGGAGCAGAAGGCTGAAATGAGCTGGGCCGCCGAGCACGTGGTGGGAGTGGCTGCCGGTGTGGACGCCGAGATTCTGGAGGGCCTGCGCGCCAACTTCCAGGGCGAGTGCACTGAGGTCGGCATGTACCTGGCCATGGCCCGGGTGGCTCATCGGGAGGGCTATCCCGAGATCGGCCTGTACTGGGAGAAGGCCGCTTACGAGGAGGCCGAGCACGCCGCCAAGTTCGCGGAGCTGCTGGGCGAGGTGGTGACTGATTCCACCAAGAAGAATCTGGAGATGCGGGTCGAGGCAGAGAACGGCGCCACCGCCGGCAAGATGCAGATTGCCAAGAAGGCCAAGGAGCTGGGTCTGGACGCCATCCATGACACCGTCCACGAGATGGCCCGCGACGAGGCCCGCCACGGCAAGGCCTTCAAGGGTCTGCTGGAGCGGTACTTCAAGTAAGCCGAAAAGGGGGACTGCACTATGAAAATCCGTATTGACAAGGATATCGTGGAGATCATCCCTGAACACGCCTCCGAGGCTGCGGAGCTGGAGGCTCTGTGGATCAAGATGGGCAACTGCACCGGCGGTACCAAACGTCTGGAGCCCATGGGCACCTACATGAAGGCGGAGGACAAATCGGCCAAGTTCCACATTGAGGGACTGACCGCCGAGGAGGTCAAGGCCCAGCCCACTGTGCTGGCCCCCTATGACACCGACGTGTATTGCTATATCTGCAACCGCACCGAGCACATCAAGGCCGGTGAGCCCATCCCTGTCTGCTGCGGCAGATTGATGGAGATTCTGGACTGAGCGAATACGCAAGAACCTTTTGAGGGGAGCAGGACAACCTGCTCCCCTCTTTTTTGGTGTGCCGCAGCCCCGTTGTGGTAGTTTTTGCGGATAGCTCCCCGCCGCCGCCGCTGATATTTTGCCGCATGTGGATATTTAGTTTTTTGCCCTATAATCAAGCGTTTTCGCGCTTAATTAACGGATTTTCAGACAAATTGAGAAAGTTTTTAGAAGCCCGAACGTCTTTGACACAAGATACAAGCTGATTTCTTCAATACCCAACGTCTTTTTACGAGTTTCAGAGCCGCCGAGCGAAAAAACGAATGGAAATTTCTAAAATGAGATTGAGGGGGGCTGCACGCCGATGTGCCGCCCCTCAAGTTATACTTTACTATTTGTGCTGCTTTTTTGGGCTTTGGCAGCTTTGCGTTTTGCTCGCATGTTTCCAATCAACATCCATAACCAAGGAAACATGGTAACAATCACTACAACGGTCTTCCCAAAAACGTTTGAGCGCATCCGAGCATGTCTTATTCCGCTCAGTATCAGATTCTCACCCGCTTCTGTATGTTCCGCACAATAATATCCGGAAATTTCTGTTCTTGTATAGGAGCCATCCGTGTACGTTTTCTCTTCCCAACCGCGTTCTGTTTCAACTTTGAAGCCGTTTTTATCGGGAACAAGATATGTATCTTTTTTAGGGGCCAAATAAGTCTCGGTTTTGCCATAAGTTGTTCCTGAAAGCCGGTAGCTTTTATTTGGCCACACATTGTTCGGAACATTCCATTGCGTATAAACAAGTGTTGCCGCATCGTTACCACAATCGCCGTAGTCACATTCGCACCTTGTTGCTACTAAATCCACTTTGCTGCAAAATGACGTTTTTGGGGAAATGTGTGATGAGCCTATTGCACTGGATATCCCAATGGCTGCCATCATAATGCTCCAGAAAAGACTAAGCCCGAATGCAACCGAATGCAATAGGATGCTGAATCTTCTTCCTTTTCTTTTCCATTTTTTAATTGCCTCCTGTAATATAAAGCGATATTTTTAAAGATATTTAATTGTATTATACTTTGTACCTCTTTGTCAAGCTATAATTTATTACAGATTGAGAGGTGCAGCAATATGAAAAGTGAACCCTTGAAAATCAAGAGGCGCGGCGAGGACGGGAACAAGGTCATTACCGTTCGGATTAGAGAAGATACCCTTGGCGCATTGGACAAAATTGCAGCGGAAACAAACCGTTCGCGCAACGAGTTAATCAACATCATTCTTAGTCATGGAGTACAAAATCTGGAAATTGAGTAACAAGTATCAATAGCAGCACACATGACATGGGAATACCATTAACTGGTTGCATAGTATTTCAACAAAAGGCACAAGGAGCATTTTGCGTCCTTGTGCCCTTATTTTGCCGTTTCCGCCGTTTTCGTCCGTTTCCGCCGTGATTTTGTGCCGGTCGGGAGAACCCACAAAAAAAGCCTTGAAAACGCAGTGTTTTCAAGGCTTTGTGGCGGAGACGGTGGGATTCGAACCCACGAGCCCTTGCGGACTACCTGATTTCGAGTCAGGCTCGTTATGACCACTTCGATACGTCTCCACAGATGATATGATTCTGGGCGCGGCTCACGATGCCGCTTTTGGTGTCATTGTTCATACAATAACACAACAATTTATTTTTTGCAAGACCTGAATTTTGTCCTGACACGACATGTGCATCCGAACTGGAATTTTGATAGGCCGGAGAAGGTCTGGAATACTGGCATTCTGCCCTGTCTTTCTCATGATAACACCACTGCCGGTGCCGGCAATAAAAAGGAGAAAAACGCCGGGGAAAGCGGCAAAAAGCCTTGCGCCCGTTGAGGCGCAAGGCTTTCGCTGTGGCGGAGATGGAGAGATTCGAACTCTCGATACCCTTATGGGGTATACACGATTTCCAATCGTGCGCGCTCGACCAGCTACGCGACATCTCCACATAGTTGCCCGGCTTTCATCAGCCTGTATGCATTTCATGCTTGACAGCGGAGATTATTATATCCGCTTTTTCTCTCAAAGTCAATAGCTTTTCCAATATTTTTTTCAGAAGGCAGTGGAGCATGAAATATAGCCGCCAGAATGCAGAGGGGTATGGAAAAACCAATCCGGCTTTTCCATACCCCGGAAAATCATCCGAACAAGGCCGTTACTTCCCGGCACACAAAGCGCGGAAGGAAAAGTGCGTTTGTTCTCGGCCCCGCCTGCCTTTTGCGCGGTCAGGACGGCGGCATGGGACCTGGCGCTGCGGCCAGAAAAACAACAGAACGCTTTTTCATCCCGGAATCGCCTTACTCCAGATTCAGCTTGTTCCGCAGAATATACTCCGTCCCCACAAAATAGATGGCGGAGAGAATCAGTTCTCCCACGATGGCGATACATATGGAGCGGAGGTACAGGGACATGCCAGCCGTACCGGCGGTGATGGCGGAGAATACATGCTCCATAGCCGGACTGGCGGTGTTGAGCAGGATGCCCACCACGGTGTTGACAGCGATGAAGGCGATGACGCTCATGGCCACCCGGTTTTTGTTGAACAGATGGCCCACGCTCATGGCCAGATACAGCTGAAGGAAACCGGTGGCAAAGGAAACCAGCATGAACAGAATGGATTCAACGATTCCCAGCACCCCGTAAGTGGCGTTTATGTCCCAATGAGAAAAGAGATATTGGAAGGCCCGGATAATCTCCTGAAAATCCGCATGATTCCAGGGAATGATGAGGAAGATGGAGAAGATTGCCACCACTACGTTGACCGCAGTGGTAATCACCGCGCACAGCAGCTTGGAACCCACCAGCTGCCAGCTCCGTACCGGAAGCGTGTGCATCAGATAACCCTCGTCCCCCAGCAGGCCTTTGTAAAACCGCTGGATGACAAAAATTACGGCGATAATGAACATTGCGATCAGAATGGACACATAGATCAGCATGGCTACGCCGGCGGTGGTTTCCCCTACGGTGCTGGAGCCTTCCAGGCTGCTGATGGTGAACCGGTTCACCAGGGCCAGGGCCAGCGCCGCCGGCCAGATGAAAGCGAACTGCTTCCACATGGAGCGGAAATCATATTTCAAAAGCTTTCCAAACATCAGAACGCGCCTCCTTCCATATTGTGGGCCCGGAAAATATCCCGGAACAGAGCATCCACGCTCTTGCCCTCCCGCTCCCGGATGTTGTCCACGGTGTCGTGGAGAGTAATCTGACCGTTTTTCAGGAAGATAGCCTCGTCCAGAACCTTTTCAATGTCGCTGATTAGATGGGTGGAAATGAGAACGGTGCCCTCTTCGTTGTAATTGGTGAGGATGGTGCTGAGAATGAAATCCCGGGCGGCGGGGTCCACTCCGGCGATGGGCTCATCCAGGAGGTACAGCTGCGCCTTCCGGGCCATAACCAGCACCAGCTGGACCTTTTCCTTGGTCCCCTTGGACATGCTCTTGAGCCGGTCGCTGGGCGTGACGCCCAAAGCGGCGCACATATTCATGGCCCGGGTGCGGTCAAAATCCTTGTAGAAGTCAGCGAACAAATCAAAAAGATCTGTTGCCTTCATCCAGTCGGCAAAGTACATCCGGTCGGGGAGATAGCTGATGATGGATTTGGTATAGGGCCCCACAGTCTGGCCGTCCACCAGGACAGCGCCGCCGGAGGGCTGCAAAAGGCCGCAGAGAATTTTGATCAGAGTGGTTTTCCCGCTGCCGTTAGGCCCCAGCAGGCCCACAATGCGGCCCCGGCCCAGCTCCAGATTGACCCGATCCAGAGCCAGTTTATTCCCGTACCGTTTGGTCAGCGCGGTACAGGTGACAAGCTGCTCATTCATGGTGTAATTCCTCCTTTACAAGCACAAGGGCTCCCTCGCCTGAGTAGCCCAGCTCCTCCAGAATGCGGAGACATTCCGATACGGCGGTCCGCGCACGCGCTCTGGCGGCGGTCTCAATGACGGCGGTGTTTTCGGTGACGGTGCGGCCGGCGGTGCGGCTGCCCAGAGCCAGGCCGTCGGTCTCCAGCTGTGCCATGGCCCGCTGCATGGTGTTGGGATTTACGCCGGCCTGGGCGGCCAGTTCCCGAACGCCGGGGAGCCGCTCCCCCGGGGGATACTCGCCCCTGAGAATCCGCAGCGTCAGCTGCTCGGTGATCTGCTGCCAGATGGGGCGGTCGTCTGTAAACTGCCAGTTCATTTTTTCCTCCTTCCGGTAAAATACGATTTGTTGCGTTACTGTATTAGGCATTTAATACAATAATACATTTGGAGCTGTTTGTCAAGGGGTTTCTAAAAATTTTTCCTCCCGCATAGAGTATGAGGGAGGCGGGGAGGTATTCGGGGGATTCTTCTCCAATCGGCTTTCGTGCGGAAAGGAGCCTCCCGCCCTGGAATGAGATTTGCGCCGGGGCCGCCGGATAACGGCGGCAGAAAAAGGCGGCCATCAGGGCCGCAGTCAGAAAACCGCTGGAGGATGACAATGGATTTATTGAAAAAAGACCTGAAGCTTTGGGACAGAGCGGCGGAGCTCTTCGACCTGCCGCCGGATCTGGTGGCGGGACTGCCCCATATTGAGCTGGTTGGCAGCAGCCACTTCTATATGGAGCGCCACAAGGGAATTCTCTCCTACAGCGGAGAGGAAATTGATATCAACGGGGAAAAATGTATTGTCCGTGTCTACGGGGAAAAATTAGAGCTTACCAGTATGACTGGCGATCAGCTCCGGATCAAGGGAAATATCACAAGGGTGGAATGGGTGAAGTGACATGCTGAAGCATCTGGTCAATCTGGTCAAGGGCGAAGTTACCGGCAGAGTGGAGAGCGGCTTCCCGGAGCGGGTGCTGAATCTCTGCGCCGAGTACGGCATCGTCTTCTGGGATCTCAACTGGGCTTCGCCGGTGGAGTTCACCTTCACCATGACCCGGCAGGACTGGAAACGGCTGAGGCGGCTGAGCAAACGCATTGACTGCGGCATGACCGCCGTGGGATGGAAGGGGACGCCCTTCTTTCTGGGAAGAATCCGCCGCAGGTACGGCTTGTGGGTTACGCTGGGCGTTTGTACGGCGCTGCTCTTCTGGGGGTCCTTTTTTATCTGGGACTTTGAGATTGAGGGAAACGAAACCGTCTCCCAGCAGGAGATTCTTCGGGCGCTGGACAAATACGGCATCGGCTTTGGTACCTATGGGTATGATGTGGACTCCTCGGAGCTGCGGAACCATATTCTGCTGGAAATTCCGGAGCTGAGCTATATCGCCGTCAACGTCAGAGGCTGCCGGGCCTATGTTCAGGTGCGGGAGCGGATTCCCGCCCCGGAGATCATCAGCAAGCGGGAGCCGGGAAACACCGTGGCCGCCAAGGACGCCCTTGTGACGGCCATTCAGCCTTGGGACGGGGAGAAAATGGTGCTGCCGGGAACCACGGTGAAGGCGGGACAGCTGCTGATTTCCGGCGTAGTGCAGAACGACGTGGGCGGGGTCCGGTATCTGCGGGGAATGGGGAAGATATATGGCCGGACCTGGTACCATTTGCAGTGCCGGGTGCCCCTGACGGTGCGGGAAAAGGTCTATACGGGGGAGGAGAAGACGAGACAGGCCCTTCTGATTGGAAAAAACCGGTGGAATCTCTATTTTGGCAGTAGCATTTCAGGGGATACTTGTGATAAAATATTATCCTGGGACAAGTGGGAGCTGCCCGGCGGCGTGGCGCTGCCGGTGACGGTGGTGACGGAGAAAAGCCGGTTCTATGAGCTCGGTGAGCGGGAACGGACCCGGGAGGAAGCTCTGGCGCTGGCGGAAACAGTGCTGGCGGAGCGGCTGGAGGGCTATTTGGAGGAGGGCGAGGTTCTTAGCCGGGAAATCTCCGCCGCAGAGCAGGACGGCAATCTGGTGGTGACGCTGTCCGCGGAATGCCGGGAGCAGATCGGGAGGTTTGTGGACGCGCCGTAGGGCGTCCTTTCTCCGAAAAGAGAAGGAGCGGAAAGAACTTTGACGCGCTGTAGGGACTTCCGCTGTTTCAGGATTTTCGCAGGATGACAGGAATGGAATCAGAAATTCCGGCGCGGAGAATTCCGTACCGTTCAAACACAACAGGAGAAGCAATCAATGGAACAAAGGATAGAAATTGAGCGTCTGGAGGAGGCAGCCAGCATTTTCGGCTCCTTCGATGAAAACATCCGTCTGATCGAGGCGGAATTCCACGTGGTCGTGACCAACCGGGAGGGGGAACTGCGTATCGCCGGAGAGCCGGAGGACGCCATGCTGGCCTCCAAGGCCATCGGCGCACTGCTGACGCTCTCCGCCAAGGGAGAGGTCATCGGCCAGCAGACGGTGCGGTACGTCATCGGCCTGGCCCGGTCCGGTCAGGCCGACAAAGCCGCAGAGCTGACGGCGGATGTGATCTGCATCACCTCCAAGGGCCGGCCGGTGAAGGCCAAGACCATCGGACAGAAAAAATATATTCAGTCGGTGCAGAAAAACACCGTCACCATCGGCGTAGGCCCCGCCGGTACGGGCAAGACCTATCTGGCGGTGGCCGCCGCAGTGGCTGCCTTCCGGGACAAGCAGGTCAACCGGATCATTCTGACCCGGCCCGCCGTGGAGGCGGGGGAGCGGCTGGGGTTCCTGCCGGGGGACCTGCAGAGCAAGGTGGACCCCTATCTGCGGCCTCTGTACGATGCGCTCTTTGACATGCTGGGGCCGGAAACTTACCAGAAATATGTGGAGAGGGGAAATATCGAAGTGGCGCCTCTGGCGTATATGCGGGGACGGACCCTGGACGACAGCTTCATCATCCTGGACGAGGCGCAGAATACCAGCCGGGAGCAGATGAAAATGTTTCTCACCCGTATGGGCTTCGGGTCCAAGGTGGTCATCACCGGCGACGTGACCCAGATCGACCTGCCGGCGGACAAGACCTCGGGGCTCAAGGAGGCGGTGCGGGTGCTGAAGAACGTGGAGGGGATCGGTATCTGTGAGCTCACCGATCAGGATGTGGTTCGGCACGTGATGGTTCAAAGGATCATCAAGGCATACGATGATTACTACAACAAAGGAAAGAAGAGATAGAAATGGCGAAGCGGCATTATATTCCCGTGACGGCGGACGTGCCCGGTGTGGACGAGCGGAAGCGCGGCCTCATCCGGAAAGCCCTCCGTACCGCTTTGGCGGCGGAGGGAGTGGACTTTGCCTGCGAGGTGGACGTTTCCATCACAAATGACGAGGGTATTCGCCGGATCAATCTGGACATGCGGCAGGTGGACAGGCCCACGGACGTGCTGAGCTTCCCGGCGTTCGACCTGACGCCGGGGGAGCTTCCCGGAGCGGAGGACGCGGACCCGGCCACAGGGCTGGTGCCTCTGGGGGACATGGTGATCTCCCTGGAGCGGGTGAGCGTCCAGGCGAAGGAATACGGGCACTCCAACCGCCGGGAGCTGGCGTATCTGGCGGTGCATTCGGTTTTGCATCTGCTGGGGTACGACCATCTGGACGAGGGGCCGGAGAAGGCCCGGATGCGGGCCAGGGAGGACGCCATTATGGCGGAGCTGGGGATCGAGCGATGAAAAAATGGATGATCTTTCTGGCGGCGCTCCTGCTGCTCACAGGCGGCTGTGGGGTGCCGGAGCCTGAACCTGTTCCTGAACCCGGACCCGAGCCTGAGCCGGTCGAAAGCCTTGTTCCTGCTCCGACGGCGCGGGACGCCGTCCAATGGCTGACGGACCCGTCTCATTTTCTGTTTTATATCAATCACTGGCCCGATGCGCATATCATCACCACGGAACGAACGGAGGAAGGACTGGCGCTGACCGTGTGGTCGGAGGACAGCCTTGACGCGCCGGTGCAGACGATCCTCATAGAGGACTGCGAGGACTTTGACCAGATGGTGAGCGTGAGTGGAAACGCTTATGAACCCAACTCCGGGGCGTTGGTGACAGTCCAGGACTTCAACTTTGACGGGCAGGACGATTTCGGCTTCTGCTACCGGAGGGGGATGCAGCCCCGTTTTTACCATGTCTGGCTGTGGGATGAGGATGCGGGGCAATACCAGGCGGAGCCCGCCTTTGACGAGATGCCCTCTCCTGACGTGGACTGGGTGGATATGAAGATTGAGTGCTACATTCGGGGCGGCGCGGCAGGCGCCCAGGGGGACCACTCCTTCTACCAGTGGGTCGATGGGGTGCTGACCGAGGTGCGGCATATCAAGCTGGATTTTGAGGATTGGGAGGACTATAACAACCATTATGTCTCCGTCACTGACCTGATCGATGGCGAGATGCAGGAGGTCTTCCGGTACGAGGGCGATTACTATTTTGACATTGTGGAACGCTGGCGCAGCCTGGGGTACACCGGGGAGAATTGAGAAGAGATATGAAAATACAGATCAGCAGCAACCTTATCAAACATTATCTACAGAATGTATATTTTATCAACGGCCACAGCTATGCCGGGAAGTCCACCATGGCAAAGATGCTCGCCCAGCGGTACGGGATGATCTGCTGCGGCGAGAATTACCACGATGTGTTCCCCCGGGAAAAGCTGTCCCGCTGGGAGCAGCCCGGGCTGTGCTATTTCGACACCATGAGCGGGTGGGAGGAATGGCTGAACATGACGCCGGAGGAGCACTGGCGCTGGACGGAACAGGTATCCCGGGAGTGCGTCGAGATCGAGATACTGGAGCTTGTGAAGCTGTCCGCGGAAGGGAAAAAGATCATCGTGGATACCAACATCCCCGCGGACATCCTGCGGGAGATTTCCGATTACCGCCATGTGGCCGTCATGCTCTGCGACCCGCCGGACGTCTGCGCGACCCGCTTTTTTGACCGGGAGGACCCGGACAAGCAGTTCATGCTGGAGCAGATCAAGCGATGCAGGGACCCGGAGGCCACGCTGAAAAATTTCAACGCATGGGCGCACTACCACCCGCTGGAGGAAGCCGGCTGGCAGCATACGGGATTTTTCACATATACCCGCTCCGATTTTGAGAGCGACACCCGGGAGGAAACGCTGCGTATCCTGGCGGAACATTTTGAATTATGCTGAATCTGTCCATACCCGGCCATCGCCGCACCGGCCCCGCCGCTTCGCCGGTCAATAGGACACACTGAAACAGAAGCAGGAAGACCAACGAAGCGGACGGCAGCGGTTCAGACCAACCGGACTGAGCCACTGGCGCAAAATAATAACCCCCGTAATAAAAGGGAGTCCAGGACCATTGGTCCCGGCACGCTTTTGCTGCTTTTCGCGTGGGCGAAAAGCAGGCCCGCCCCGGCAGGGGCAAAGCTACAGGCAAGCTCAATGCCAACAAAAGAAAAGAAAGTTGAGGATCACCTGCAAATGAACGAGATCCAGAAAACCGCAATGATTACCATTGCCGGACGGCCCAACGTGGGCAAGTCCACCCTGACCAACGCCCTGGTGGGCGAAAAAATCGCCATCGTCTCCCCCAAGCCCCAGACCACGAGAAACCGTATCTGCGGCGTGGTGAACCGGGGGGAGACCCAGTTCGTGTTCCTGGACACCCCCGGCTTCCACAGGGCCCGGACCCGGCTGGGGGACTACATGGTGAAGGTGGTCAAGGACTCCGTGGCGGACGTGGAGGCCGTGTGTCTCATGGTGGAGCCCATCGCCAAAGTCGGAGCCCCGGAGCAGGAGCTCATTGACCGCATCAAGGAAGAAAAACTTCCCTCTGTGCTGGTGATCAACAAGATCGACACCGTGGAGAAGGCCCAGCTTTTGGAGGTCATGGCGGTTTACAGCGGGGCCCACGAGTTTGACGCCATCATCCCCATCTCCGCCCAGGAGAAGGACGGCCTGGAGGAGCTGATGGAGCAGCTGGAGAAGTACGCCGCGGAGGGCCCCCAGCTGTTCCCCGACGGCATGACCACCGACCAGCCGGAGAAGCAGGTAGTGGCGGAGATCGTCCGGGAGAAGCTGCTGCGGAATCTGGACAAGGAGGTCCCCCACGGGACGGCCATCGAAGTGACCAGGTTCTCCGAACGGGACAGCGGGGTGATTGACCTGGACGTGACCATCTACTGCGAGAAGGCCAGCCACAAGGGCATTATCATCGGCAAAAATGGAGCCATGCTGAAGAAGATCGCTTCCCATGCGAGGGAGGATATTGAGCGGTTCATGGGGACCAAGGTTTACATGGAGACGTGGGTGAAGGTCAAGGAAAACTGGCGGGATAATGTCAATTATATCCGGAGTTTTGGGTATGACGAGCAGTAAGAAAACAGCAGGATTTATCATGCCAGTTTTCCTGCGAGCGCAAGCGAGCTGCCGCTTTGCGGCGTCAATTCGGAGCGAAGCGTAGAATTGCGTAGGGCGAATTCATTTCGCCCGTAAACGATTGGAATCAAGGGTTCCCGCAGGGCGGAAGCCCTGTGGGAAGAATTGGCGGGATAACGTCAATTATATCCGGAGTTTTGGATATGACGAGCAGTAGAGAAAGAGGTCGAAAATACTATGAATTATCAAGAAAAGACGATTTTCCTGAAAAACGGCAAAGCCTGCCTGATCCGCCGTCCGGAAGAGAGCGACGCGGAAACACTGCTGGCATATTTGAAAGGCACTTCTGCGGAGACGCCCTACATGGTCCGGGAGCCGGAGGAGGTCCAGGCCAGTCTGGAAGAGGAAGCGGAATTCATCCGGAAAAACCGGGAGGATCCCAGGGCGCTGATGCTGTCGGCATTTGTGGACGGAAGGCTGGCGGGAAGCTGTTCCTTTGGCTGTGGCTCGGAGCGGATTCGGATGCGGCACCGGTGTACGGTGGGAATCTCCCTGTATCGGGAATTTTGGGACATGGGCATTGGGACGGCGCTCATGGGCGAGATATTAGCCGGTGCAAAGGCCGCCGGATATGAGCAGGCGGAGCTGGAGGTGGTTTCCGCCAATGCGGCGGCGATCAGGCTGTATCAAAAGCTGGGGTTTGAGATCACAGGGACTCTGCCCTGGGCGTTCAAATACAAGGATGGGAGTTACGCCGACTTCCTGCTGATGGTGAAGAAGCTGGTTTAAATCAGGAGAGGAAAGAAGTGGAATATATAAGCAAGACCGTCCTGCTGAAAAACGGGAAAACCTGTCTCATCCGCCGTCCGGCGGAGGCGGACGCGGAACGGCTGCTGCGCTTTCAGAAGGAGACCGGCGGCGAGACGCCCTATCTGGTGATGGGGCCGGAGGACATCGACTGGACAGCGGAGCAGCAGGCAAAGCGGATTGAACGATGGAACGATTCTCCCGGCCGCCTGCGGCTGCTGGCGGAGGTGGACGGGGAGCTGGCGGGCGTGGCCATCGTGTACGCCAATAACTCCCAGACCCGGCTGCGCCACAGGTGCTGCGTAGATATTACCCTCTATAGAAAATTCTGGGGCCTGGGTATGGGGACCGTGCTGCTGGGGGAGATTTTGACCGCCGCCGGGACAGCCGGGTACGAGCAGGCGGAGCTGGAGGTGGCGGCCGCCAATGCGCCGGCGATCGGGTTATACAGGAAGCTGGGCTTTGAGGTTACGGGAACCCTGCCCCGGGCGATGAAGTATGCGGACGGGACCTACGCGGATTTCCTGTTCATGGCAAAGCCGCTTTAGCACAACTTACCACTCATATCCGACAACATTCCTGCCCACCATAACCTTGGGAGGACGGGAAAGATGGAAGATGGATATTGGGACCTGTTCTGGAGCACCGGCCTGCCGGAGTTCTACCTGCTCAGGAAGCGGGAGGACGAGGCCCGGGAGGACGAACAGGAGCGGCGCACCCGGTGAAGCCGGGCGCGCTTACATAGGAGCGTGACATGGCGCGAGAGAAGACCGTAGTAAAGGGCATCGTCCTGCGGGCGGTGGACACCAAGGAGAGCGACAAGATATTGACCGTCCTGACCCCCGGCGGGAAGCTGCCGGTGATTGCCAAGGGGGCGAGGGGCCGGAAGAGCCGGGTGACGGCCTGTACCCAGCTTCTGGCCTACTCCGAGCTGACCCTCAGCGAGAGCCGGGGCTGGCAGTATCTCAGCGAAGGGAGCCCCATCCAGCTGTTCGAGGGCACGCGGCAGGACATCGCGCTTCTGAGCCTGGCCAGCTACTTCACGGAGCTGACGGAGGCGGCGGCGCTGGAGAACGTGGAGAGCGGGGAAATCCTGTCGCTGCTGCTCAACGCCCTGTACGCCCTGGGGGAGCTGAAAAAGGACCCGGCGCTGGTGAAGGCGGTATTTGAGCTGAAGCTCATGAGCCTTATCGGCTTCGAGCCCCTGGCGGATGCCTGCGCCTGCTGCGGGAATCCGGAGCCGGAGGACCCGGTGCTGGACATCCGGGAGGGCGTGATCTGCTGCGGGAGGTGCGGAAAAGGGGAGCGGGGGCTGGAACCGTCATTGCCGCCTATGGCGTCAACGACTGGTCCGGCAGGCCGCTGGCCTGCCCGTATGCCGCTGTCCCCCGGGGCCTTAGCCGCTCTGCGGCGGGCGCTGTATGGGGAAGCGAAACGGCTCTATAGCTTCTCTCTGGCAGGGCCGGACCTCAAAAAGCTGGGGGACGCCGGCGAGGCGTATGTCCACGCCATGCTGGAGCGGGGGTTCAAGACGCTGGACTTCTATAAGGGGCTACAGATGCAGGAGGCGGACGGATGATCGAACTGAAAAAGGCGGGGCCGCGGGACTGCGGCGCGATCCACGCCATGCAGGCGGAGGCGTTTGCGGAGCTGCTGGAAAAATATCGCGATACAGCAACCAATCCGGGGGCGGAGCCTTTGGAGAGGATCAAGTCGCGGATGGCGCAGGATGCAACGGACTACTATCTGATTCTGGCGGAGGGCCGTCCGGCCGGCGCGGCCCGGGTCCAGCGGCTGCCGGAGAACGTTTACAGGGTGTCCCCCATCTTCATCCTTCCCGCGTTTCAAGGGAAGGGGTACGCGCAAGAGGCCATGCTGGCGCTGGAGGCACTGTACCCCCAGGCGAAGGCATGGCGGCTGGATACCATCAGGGAAGAGGCAAAGCTGTGCCATCTGTACGAGAAGCTGGGATACCGGCAGACGGGCCAGGAGGAAGTTTTACAGCCCGGCATGACCATCGTTTATTACGAGAAGCAAAAGCGGGCAGAATCTGGAGAAAAACATGGGGGAGAACAAAAATATGAATGATGTGCTGAAGGAAATAAAAGACAGCTGGGATCAGCTGTCGGATTCGGCGTGGTATCGGTCCCTGCGGACAGACGGTAAAATCGCGGAGCTGATGGAAGATCCGGCCAGCGCTTTTCATCCCGGAATATATACGATGCTGAACAGCTGTTTCCCCGACTGGAAGGGGAAGCAGGTGCTTCTGCCGTCCAGCGGGGACAACCACGCCGCCTTTGCTTTTGCGCGGATGGGCGCGGAGGTCACCTCCACAGATATCAGTGAGCGGCAGCTGGAGTATGCCCGGGAGATCGCGGACCGTCTGGAACTTCCGATCCGCTTCGCCTGTGAGGACACCATGGAACTCTCAGGGATGGGGGATGAAGCGTATGATCTGGTCTATACCTCGAACGGCACGCATACATGGATCATGAATGTGAAGCGGATGTACCAGAACATCAGCAGAGTGCTGAGACCTGGCGGGTTTTCGGTCATGTATGACATCCATCCCTTTAACCGCCCCTTTACGGGAGAACCGTGGAAAAGTCCTCAAATCCAAAAGCCCTATGGGGAGATCATGCCCCACTGCCACTGGCGGGTGCAGGATCTGGTAAATGCCATGGCGGAGGCCGGGCTGTCCATCCGGGAAATGGAGGAACTGCAGGCGGTAAACGCCTCGTTCTGGTTTTCCTATGACGAGTTTCAGAGACAGGACGCGGCGAAGCTGGAGGGGATCAATGACTGGACGCAAAATCCTATGGCGGCGCTGCCGGCCTGGATCGCGATCACTGCACAGAAATAGAGCGTTATCCGAATTTGGAGAAAGAACATGAGTGAACTATTTGATAAATCCATACGCACCCTGGAGCTTCCGGCGGTGCTGCACATGCTCTCGGAGCAGACCAACAGCGCGGAGTCCCGGGAGCGCGCCCTGGCCACGGTTCCCCAGACGGACGTGGACGACGTAAAACGTCTCCAGGATGAGACGGACGCGGCTCGGGATATGATCGGCCTCAAGGGCTCCCCCGCCTTTTCCGGCATCAAGCCGGTGGCGGAGAGCCTGTACCGGGCCGACCACGGCGGGGCGCTGAACACCCGGGAGCTGCTGGACATCGCGGGAGTGCTGCGGTGCGCCCGGCGGGTCCGGGACTACTTCAACGACGACGGAGAGAAATCCGCCATTGATTGCCTGTTCTTCGCCCTGCGGGGCAACCGGTTTCTGGAGGAGAAGATTTTCACCTCCATTCTGGAGGAGGACGTCATTGCTGACAACGCCAGCCCCGAGCTGGCGGACATCCGGCGGCATATCCGCGTGGCGGCGTCCAAGGGCCGGCAGATTTTACAGAAAATCATTTCCTCCCAGAGCTACAGCAAGGTTCTCCAGGAGGCCATCATCACCCAGCGGGACGGGCGGTTTGTGGTGCCGGTGAAGGCGGAGTTCCGGGGCAGTATGCCCGGACTGGTCCACGACGTATCCTCCAGCGGAGCCACCATCTTTGTGGAGCCCATGGGGGTGGTCCAGGCCAACAACGAGCTCAAGGAGCTGGAAGCCAAGGAGAAGAAAGAGATTGAACGGATTCTCCGGGCCTTGTCGGCGGAGGCCGCCGCCAGCCACAGAGACATCCTGTCCGATTACGACATGCTGGTGCGGCTGGACCTGATCTTCGCCCGGGGGCAGCTGAGTTACAAGATGAACGGAACCCGGCCAGAAATCCGGCGCAACGGCAGCGTCTGCCTCCGCCGCGCCCGGCATCCCCTGCTGGACACCGGCAAGGCGGTGCCCATCACCATCGAGCTGGGGCAGAAATTTGACACGCTGGTCATCACCGGGCCAAACACCGGCGGCAAAACCGTCAGCCTGAAAACGCTGGGACTGCTGACTCTTATGGCCCAGTGCGGGCTGCATATCCCTGCTGACAGCGGCAGCGCGGTGAGCGTCTTTGACCGGGTGCTGGCGGACATCGGCGATGAACAGAGCATCGAGCAGAGCCTGTCCACCTTCTCCGCCCACATGGTGAACATCGTGAAAATTCTGGACGAGGCGGACGGTCACAGCCTGATCCTCTTTGACGAGCTGGGGGCGGGCACAGATCCCATAGAGGGCGCGGCCCTGGCCATCGCCATCATTCAGCACGTCCGGGAAAAGGGCGGGAAGATTGCCGCCACTACCCATTATGCGGAACTGAAAACCTTTGCCATGACCACCCAGGGGGTGGAGAACGCCAGCTGCGAGTTTGATGTGGAGACCCTGCGGCCTACCTACAAGCTGCTGATCGGTATTCCGGGAAAGTCCAACGCCTTTGCCATCTCCCAGCGGCTGGGGCTGGAACCGGCGGTGATTGAGACGGCCAAGGCCCAGATGGACAGCGAGTCCATCCGCTTCGAGGATGTGCTGACCCAGCTGGAGGAGAAGCGCCAGCGGCTGGAGAAGGACCAGACCGAGGCTGAGCGCCTCCGCTCCCAGCGGGAGGCTGACGCTAAGCGGGCCCATGAGTTCCGGGAACAGATGGAGCGGGCCAAGGAGAACGCCCGCACCCGGGGCGAGGCCGAGGCGAGACGCATCGTCCGGGAAGCACGTGCCCAGGCGGACGCCATTTTTGAGGAGCTGGCAGAGCTGCGCAGGCAGCAGGAGAAGGCCGCCAGCTGGCAGAATGTCAACGACGCCCGGGCCGCTATTCGCGGAAAACTGAACCAGATGGAGGAAGAGCTCCGCTTCGAGGTGGAACGGGAGCCCATCCCCGCCCCCAGCCGTCCCATCCGGGAGGGGGATCTGGTGGAGCTGGGCGGCACCCGGAAACAGGCGGCGGTTACAGCCGTGAACGGAGATAAGCTCCAGCTGCTGTCCGGGAATATGAAGCTGACCGTGAAGGCCAGCGAGGTCCGGCTGGTGGAGGAGGCCGAGGTCCGGGAGAAAAAGGAGGCCAAGCGGCACGTAGCTACGGCAATCCGCTTGCAGGGAGCCCGGGCGGCGGTCAATGAGCTGGACATCCGGGGTCTCATGACCGACGAGGCGGACTTACAGGTGGACCGGTTCCTGGACAACGCGATCATGGGAAAGCTGAACACCGTCACCATCATCCACGGCAAGGGCACAGGGGCCCTGCGCAAGGCAGTCCATCAGCAGCTCAGGCGTCACCGCGCGGTGAAGTCCTTCCGGCTGGGCCGGTACGGCGAAGGAGAGGACGGCGTCACCGTGGTGGAGCTGAAGCAGTAGAAGCCGGCGGGAGAGGGCTCCGGCCCTCTCCCGCCGTACCGAAAAAAGGGGGAAGACGGCGCTTTCGTAGAATTTCCCACAAATCGGTATGCAAAGCTCTTTTGCGGAAGGACAATTTTGTGGAATGTGCTATTGACGGGGACGGGGAAATTTGCTAACATATAAACTATCCTAAGAACGTAGCCGGGGTCTCCGGCTGTCATTCCGTATATGCAGATTGAGATTGAAGAGGAGATAATGGGTCTATGTATACTCAGGAAGTCACCATCAACAACGAGGTTGGCCTGCATGCGCGGCCTGCCACCTATTTCATCCGCAAAGCCAACGAGTTCAAAAGCGGCATCTGGGTCGAGAAGGACGAGCGCCGGGTGAATGCCAAGAGCCTGTTGGGCGTGCTGTCTCTGGGCATTGTCAAAGGGACTACCATTACACTGATTGCCGACGGTTCTGATGAGAAAGAGGCTGTAGAGGCCCTGGCTGAGTTGGTCCGTTCCGGCGAATTTGGCGAGTAAGAACCTATATACAGCGGATGAAAGACTGTTTCGGTGACGAAGCAGTCTTTTTATCTTAGGTACAGGCCGGGGACTGTGACCGGCCGGCAGGGAGAACCGAAGTGGGAGCGTCCGCGGATGATCCGGGCGCTCCTCTCTCTTTGCCGGCCCTCTGCTGAGAGACGCTTACGCACAACAAGCGGCGCCGGGTATCTACCGGCGCACTGCCTGCTGCTGTGGGTAGCGTATATAAATGAGGGTTGAACGCCACTTGCGATAGTGGTATACTTTGCATGTACCGGCTCTACAAACTGAAGCTTCTACGTGAGATGAGATAAGGAACACTATGAGAAAAAGTGCTGTAAAGATAGCGGTTATCGTGTTTGCCGCAGTGCCTGTATTGCTGCTTATCATATATATCAATCATCAAGTCCGCCTGAAAGCGGAAACTGAATTGCGTTCGCCTTCAGGACAAATGGTTGAAGTTGGCGGACATGATATGAGTATCTATGTTGAAGGAACCGGCGATACGGCGCTTGTTTTTATGTCAGGCGGCGGTACCTGCTCTCCCATATTGGATTTCAAGTCCCTCTATTCTCTTTTAAGCGATCAATATCAGATCGTGGTTGTAGAGAAATTCGGATACGGTTTCAGCGATGTTGTCGATAAGGACAGAGACATTGATTCCATACTCGAGGACACAAGGACTGCTCTTGCCGCTGCGGGACTAAATGCGCCCTATGTCCTCTGCTCCCACTCAATGTCAGGACTTGAAGCCCTGTATTGGGCGCAGAAGTATCCTGAGGAGGTATCTGCAATTATTGGACTTGATATGGCGGTGCCGGAGTATTATGACAACATGAACATAAATATGCTGGTTATGCGCATTGCAAGCTGGGCGGCTGATATGGGTGTCACTCGTTTGATACCGGGCATTTCGGACAGTGACGCTATCAAGCATGGTACATTATCCGACGACGAAAAAGAAATCTATCAAGCTGTTTTCTACAGTCGGGCAGCAACCGTGACAATGATAAACGAAGTGGAACGAGTAAAGGAAAATGCTGAAAAAGTGAACTGTATGGGTGTACCGCAGCTTCCAATGTTATTATTTATTTCAGACGGCTCTGGTGGAACAGGCTTTGATAAAGAATTGTGGAGGAAAATTCCGATAGAATATATATCACAGGTTGATGAAGGGGAATATATAGAATTAAATTGTCCGCATTATGTCCATGATTATGAGTACAAAGCGATAAGTGAAGGGATCAAGGCGTTCCTGCTGGAACGATAAATTCCCGTTTACCGGGGGGGATTTTGTTCTATGGATGCCCGCAGCGTTGATGTGCGGGCTGGCGATGTCACAAAAGGGGCGAACCGTCAGTTGGAGGACGTTATATGACAAAGGAAGAATTACTGGAAAAAGCCAACAGCCTGCCCCTGGCTCCCGGAGTGTACCTGATGCACAGCAGGGACGGGGAGGTCATTTATGTAGGCAAGGCCAAAAAGCTGAAAAACCGGGTGAGCCAATATTTCCAGGCCGGCCGGGGCCACAACCTGAAAACCCACGCCATGGTGGGGCAGGTGGATGACTTCGACACCATCATCGTAGGCAGCGAGTTCGAGGCTCTGGTACTGGAAAACGCCCTCATTAAGCAGTACATGCCCCGGTACAATATCCTTCTCAAGGACGACAAAGGCTACCCGTTCGTCCGCCTGAGCCGGGAGGCATATCCCAAATTTTCCATCGTCAGCCGGGTCTCCGACGACGGGGCCAGGTACTTTGGCCCTTACGGCGGCCGGTTTGAGACCCGCTCCGCCCTGGATGCGGTAAGGGCCGCCCTTCACCTGCCCACATGCACCAAGACCTTCCCCCGGGACATCGGGAAGGAGCGGCCCTGTCTGAACCACCATATGGGCCGGTGCGACGGTTTTTGCCGGGCAGAGATGACGGCGGAAGAATATAACCGCCGGATAGATTTGGCGGTGCAGCTGCTGGAGGGTAAAATCCGGCTGGTGACAGGAACGCTGGAGGAGGAAATGCAGGCGGCGGCGGAGAACTGGAATTTCGAGGAGGCGGCCGCTCTCCGGGACCGGATTGCCGCCATCAAGGTGCTCAGCAAGCGGCAGAAGGTGTTTGCCGGAGTTTGCGCCGATACGGATGTGTGGGGGCTGTACCTGGGGATCAAGTGCTGCTACGCAGTGCTTCACTACGAGGACGGCCAGCTGACGGGCCGGGAAGCGGAGCTGTTTTCCGCCTCCGGTTTGGAGGAGGAAGCTGAGATCCTCTCGGCGCTATTGCTGCAATACTACGGCGGCAAGCCGGTGCTGCCCAGGGAGATCTGCATCTCCGCAGAAATTGAAGATCAGGAGGTTTTGGAACAGCTTCTGACGGAGCAGGCCGGACATAAGGTGTCTCTCCGGGTGCCGCAGCGGGGGGAACGGGTTCAGGTGCTGCAAATGGCGGCCGCCAACGCCCGGGAGGAGGCGGAACGGCAGACCACAAATCAGGAGCGCATTGACAAAACCCTGGAGCTGCTGGGGAAAATGCTGGGTTTGCCGGAGGCTCCGGTGTGGATGGAAAGCTACGACATTTCCAACACCGGCGCGGAGGATATTGTGGCGTCCATGGTAGTGTTTCACGGCTCCCGGCCCGCCAAGGAGCGGTACAGGCGGTTCCGCATCAAGGAGCTGGAGGGCCATCCGGACGATTACAGATCCATGGAGGAGGTTCTGACCAGACGGCTCACCCATTATATGGAGCAGGACAAGAAATTTATGCCTCTGCCGGACGTGATGCTCATCGACGGCGGCGAGCAGCACGCCAAGGTGGCCCGCCGGGTGACGGAGCGTTTTGGCCTGGCCATCCCCATATTCGGCATGGTGAAGGATGACCGCCACCGAACCAGAGCTCTGGTTACGCCTGAAGGGCGGGAGATCGGCATCAAGGGTACCCAGGCGGTATTTACCCTGATTGGACGCATTCAGGAGGAGACGCACCGCTTTGCCATCACCTTCAACCGGGAGAGCCACGGCAAAAGCGTCAAGGGCTCCGCTCTGGACAACATCCCCGGCGTAGGCGAGGCCAGGCGGACGGCCCTGCTGAAGCGATTCAAGAGCCTGAAGGCCATCAAGGAGGCTTCCCTGGAGGAGCTGCAGGCGGCGGTGCCCAAAAACGCCGCCGCGGCAGTCTACCAGTGGGCCCATTCCACACAGGATGATTGAGAACCTGTCTTCACAACCGCAGCACGCCGTTTGGCCGGTCTTTTTCCTGCCGTACTGCGTCGATTTCCCTTGCCATACGTCAGTATGCCTGTGGAAAATCTCCTTGTCTGACGGGAAAATTCTTGTCCATCCGGCATTCCCCGGTTGTGAAGACAGGTTCTGAGAGGAGGTGAGACGGATGCGTCTCTGCGTTGGCTTCGCTCCATGCAAGGTCTGATCCGAACAGGACGGCATGGAGCTGATACGATTTTGACGACAACCGCATAACGTTCGGGCAGGCTTTGCAGTTTTGTATGCAACACAAACTGTACAAAAAGGAGCAAAGTCTGAAATGAAAAGCAAATTGTTTGACCTGAGAGGATTGAAATATTTCCTGATCCTTTGGAGCACCCAAACTCTTTCGGCCCTGGGAAGCGCCATGACCAGCTTCGCCCTGGTGATCTGGTCCTACCAGCAGCAGGGCTCCGCCCTGACCACGGCGGGGCTGTCCGCCGCCTCCTACACCCCCTATGTGCTGCTGAGCGTTTTCGCCGGCAGTCTGGTGGACCGGTGGGACAAGCGGAAGGCGCTGGTCTTCTGCGACCTTTTCGCCGCGCTCTCCACGGCGGCGGTGCTGGTCCTGCTGAAAACCGGGCGGCTGGAGATCTGGCATCTGTGCAGCCTCAACGCGCTTAACGGGCTCATGAATACCATCCAGCAGCCGGCCACCGAGCTGGCAGTGACCCTGCTGACGCCCAGGGAGCAGGTCCAGCGGGTAGGGGGACTGCGGTCCCTCTCCGGCTCTCTGACGACCCTGCTGGCCCCGGCGCTGGCTGCTGCGGTGCTGACGCTGGCAGGGCTGGAGGCAGTCATCGCCATCGACCTTGTTACCTGCGGGGCGGCGGTGGGGAGCATCCTCTTCGTCATCCGCTTTCCGGAAGGGAGCGGCCCCAGGGAGAGAGTTCCTGTGCTGCGCTCTGCCTGGGAGGGCGTACAGTGGCTGCGGCGGAACAGGGGAATTTTGGATATTATCCTGTTCCTGGCGGCTATCAATCTGATTGCCAGCGTTTACAACGCGGCGCTGGCGCCCATGGTCCTTTCCCGTCCCGGCGGCGGGGAGACGGTGCTGGGCGTTTTACAGATGTTCACCGGGGCTGCCAATCTGGGGGGGAGCGTGATGGTTACGCTCCTGCCCGCGCCGAAAAGCCGGGTGCGGGTCATCTGCAACAGCCTGCTGTTCTCCATGAGTACGGAAAACCTGATGCTGGCTCTGGGCCGTCAGGCAGAGGTTTGGTACGCAGGAGCCGTATTGGGCTGGCTGTTCATCCCGGTGATGAGCGCCAACTTAAACGCGCTGCTGCGGCTGCACATTCCGGTAGAGCTTCAGGGAAGAGTGTACGCCGCCCGGAACACTCTGCAATTTTTCACTATCCCGGTGGGCTATCTGCTGGGCGGCTGGCTGGTGGACTGGGTCTGCGAGCCCTATATGGCTGGTCTGACAGCAGGGAATGGGCTGGTGCGGCTGCTGGGCGGCGGAAAAGGAAGCGGCGCGGCGCTGCTGTTTATGTGGATCGCGGCGGCCGGAGTGCTTGTCTGTCTGATTTTTCGGAGAGACCGGCATCTTTGGCGGCTGGAGGAGGAGTGAGCTATGGGAAAAACGGCGTTCGTCACCGGCGGCAGCCGGGGCATCGGGCGGGCTATCGTCCGCCGTCTGGCGGCGGAGGGCTGCGCTGTGGGGATCAACTATCTGCAATCGGAGAAGGAGGCCAAAGCTCTGGCCGCGGAGATTTGCGGACAGGGAGGCTGCGCCGTGGCCGTTCAGGCGGACGTGGCGGATGGAGCGGCAGCCGCGGCTGCCATCCGCCGGGTGGAGGAGGCTTTTGGCCCTGTAGAGGTGTTGGTGAATAACGCCGGCATTGCGCACAACCACCTCTTTCAGGACACCTCGGAGGAGCTGTGGAACCGGATGCTCGCCGTCCACGCCGGCGGCGCCTTCCATACCATTCAGGCGGTGCTGCCCCATATGCTCCATGAGAAAGAGGGGTGTATCGTGAACATTTCCTCCATCTGGGGACTCCGGGGAGCTGCCTGCGAGGTGGCCTACGCCGCTTCCAAGGCGGCGGTGATCGGACTGACCAGATCCCTGGCCATGGAGCTGGCGCCCTCCCATATCCGGGTCAACTGCGTGGCGCCTGGGGTCATTGAAACTGACATGGTCCGCACGCTGGGGGCGGAGACCCTGGCGAAGCTGGTGGAACAGACCCCCGCAGGCCGGCTGGGCCGGCCGGAGGATGTGGCGAAAGCGGTGGCCTTTCTGGTCCGGGAGGATGCGGATTTCATCACCGGACAGGTGCTGACAGTGGACGGCGGATTTATTCTATAAATATAAAAGACCCGGCTCCTGGAATGAAAAACATTCCGGGGGCCGGGTTCATTGTCTCCGTATGAGACGCGTATCACAATTGGGCATTAAATTCATAAAACAAAAAACCCACGCCTTGCAGCGTGGCCTTCCAATTCTTCTTAACGCCGGGGAGAGGATTTACCGCTCACTGATGGTGGTTTCGCGCTCACCGAAGATCATGTCGTCAATGTCGACACCGGTGAAGATGATGGTCATGTCTGCTATCACTTCCTTTCCATATTAGATTGATACAAGTATAACACAGAGCGGTACAGATTGCAAGCATTTTTTCAGCCGGTCCCTTTTTAACCTCAGTGTTATTGGAAAAAGCTGATTATTGATGCAGATTTGCACCTCTGAACTTTTGATATAATGAGCAGTTATCTATGGGGATAACTGCTCATTTTGCCATTTCGACGAAAGATTTTCAAAATAAGCATTTAGCAGCACCGAAGTTAAAAAGGGATTTCAGCCGGCCTGTCTGCGGCGGCGCATACCATTGATTTCCCGCTCTGCCGGTGATAGAATGGAGCCGATATTGCGGAAGGAGGTTTCCCATGATCCACATTGACAATCGCTTTTTCCTGCTGGAAACCCAGCGCACCGCCTACTGCTTCCAGGTGACGGAGCAGGGGTATTTGCAGCATCTGCATTACGGAGCGCGGCTGGACCTGTCCGGAGGGTGGGAGGCGCTGGTCCCACAGGTCCGGCATCTGCCGGGCAACGCCGCCGGATGGGACGGTGTGAGCCTGGAGGACATGGCACTGGAGATGTCTGCCCCCGGGCTGGGGGACTTGCGGGAGAGCATGACTGCGGTCCGTACCGCTGCCGGGGATACGCTGGCGGACTTTCGCTTTGTGTGCGGAGAGATTCTGCCGGAGAAACCGGAGCTGGAGGGGCTGCCATCGTCTTACGGCGGAGAGAGCCAGACCCTGCGGGTGACACTGCTGGAACAGGAAGGCGGCCTGCGTCTGGAATTGCTGTACACGGTCTTTGAGGACTGCGACGTGATCACCCGGTCTGCCCGGCTGGTAAATCTGGGGGAGGAGCCGGTGACGGTGCTGCGGCTGCTCAGCAATCAGGTGGACTTTTCTGAGCAGGACTACGTGTTTACCTCCTTTGGCGGCGCATGGGCCAGAGAGTTTTCGCCTGTGGACGTTCCCTGCGGCCCCGGAACCGTTTCCGGCGGCAGCCGGACGGGGTGCTCCTCCAACCGGGCCAATCCCTTTGTCATGCTGCGGAAAAGAGGAGCGGACGAGGTCCACGGGGACTGTTACGGCTTCCACCTGCTTTACAGCGGAGACCATTTCGAGTGTGCCGGAGGCAACGCCTACGGGAAGCTGCGCTTCCTCCACGGCATACAGCCGGAGGGCTTTTCCTGGCTGCTGGAACCGGGGGAGAGCTTTACCGCTCCGGAGGCGGCCATGACCTTTGGCAGGGGGCTGACGCAGATGAGTGAAAATCTCCACATCTTCATCCGGGAGCATGTGGTCCGCGGCTGGTGGAAGGGCCGGCCGCGGCCGGTGCTGGTAAACAGCTGGGAGAGCTTTTATTTCCGGTTTACCCAGAAGGACCTGCTCCGCCTGGCCCGGCAAGGTCAGGCATTGGGGGCGGAGCTGCTGGTGGTGGACGACGGCTGGTTCGGGAAGCGGGACCGGGACGACTGCTCTCTGGGGGACTGGGATATCGTGAACAAGAAGAAGCTCCCCGACGGTCTCGGCGGTCTGGCGGAGAAGGTGCGGGCGCTCGGTATGGACTTCGGACTGTGGGTGGAGCCGGAGATGGTCAGTGAAGATAGCTGTCTTTACAGAGACCACCCCAACTGGATTCTTGGCCGTCCGGATCAGGCCATGGGCAGGAATCAGTACATTCTGGACCTGAGCCGGAGGGAGGTGCAGAATCACCTGATCTGGGTGCTTACAAAGGTCTTCAGAGAGGCGGAGCCCGCCTATGTGAAGTGGGACATGAACCGGATCATGACAGACGTTTACTCTGAAGCGCTGCCGCCGGAGCGGCAGGGGGAGGTCCGGCACCGGTACATCCTGGGGCTGTACCGGGTGCTGAAGGTTCTGACAGAGCGGTTTCCCCGGATTCTCTTTGAGAGCTGCGCCAGCGGCGGCAACCGGACAGACCCGGGTATGCTGTGCTATATGCCTCAGGTATGGCTTTCGGATAATACCGACGCGCTGTGCCGCTGCCGGATTCAGCATGGGGCCAGCTTTGGGTATCCGCAGTCCGTCATGGGCTCCCACGTCAGCGCCAGTCCCAATCATCAGACTCTGCGGACGGCTCCGCTGGACAGCCGGTTTCACGCGGCGGCTTTTGGGCTGCTGGGGTATGAGCTGGATCTGTGCAGCCTGTCGGAGAAGGAAAAAACCAGGGTGGCGGGGCAGATCGCCTTTTACAAGAAATACCGGGGCGTTCTGCAATTCGGACGGCTTTTCCGTCTCCGGGCGGGAGAGGAAGGGATGTGGCAGGTGATGGCGGTGTCAAAGGACGGCGAAACTGCGCTTACCATGCTGCTTCAACAGGAAAATCAGCCCAACGCCCCGGCGCTGCGGCTGCTGGCGAAAGGACTGACGGGAAAAAATGTGTACCGCCTCTCCGTCCGCCCGGCGGCGGTGGAGTTGGGGGACTTTGGGTCCCTGGTGAACATGATCTCTCCGGTACGCGTCCGGCCGGGTTCCCTGACGGAGAAAGCGGCGGCCAAGATGGTACGCCTGTCCGGAGAGGAGGAGAACGTCACAGCCTCCGGAGATCTGCTGGTAAAGCGGGGAGTCTGGCTCAAGCAGGGGTTCTCCGGTACCGGCTATGACGGACAGACCCGGGTCATGGGAGATTGCGGCAGCAGAATGTATATTCTGGAAGCTGTCAGATAGCTGCGTCCGCCTTTTTCGGGAGCGTCCTTGTCAGAAGAAGAGTATAGGCGGCGGTAATGGCAAGCATAATCAGGTTGCACATCACGCGTTTTTCCGCCGTCAGCCCCGTTTCCCTTGAAAAGATACTGAGCGTGTTGATAGCGGAGTGCGTGACGGCGCAGGGCAGCAGGCTTCCGCCGCGGTAGAACACCGTCACGAACAGGAATCCAATGGCGACGGCAATGCTGATCTGCCACAGATTTTCCGTCAGTTCCATGCCGCTTCCATTTACCAGATTCAGCAGGTGTCCCAAGCCGAAGGTGATGCTGGAAACCAGAACGGCCGATTTCACATTATCCTTTGCCATGGCTCTGAACAGGAAGCCTCTGAAGATCACTTCCTCCAGGAATCCGACGCAGAACATGCAAACGATGTGGCAGGCGGCGTCCGCCGGAGAAAAATTGACGGCGACTCCATTCCAGAGATTGCATGTGGCCAGAATCACCAGCGGAACATAGTAGAGAAACCGCCGGGCGGGGAACGGGGACCTGCATAGTCCGTACCGCTCCAGCAGCCGGTTTTTCCGAATAAAGCCAATGATGACCGCAGTTTGCAGGGCACAGAAGGCGGCGCTTGCGGCGTACTTGACGCCGATGCGATCATTAAGCGGGTTTGCCAGGGATTGCAGCACACAATAAATCACGATCCAGGTAATCGCAAAGGCCAGTTCGCTTTTCTCGTACAGTTTTTTCATGTCTCCTCCTCCAACACGGCGGAAACCGCGCCTCGGTATGCCTGCTCCAGGTGGGCCGCCACCAGATTTTCTTCATATTTCAAGGAATTATTGGCGATGATGCTGGCGTACCCGTGGACAAACAGGGCGATGATCAAAAAGACCTTTTTGGTTTGCTTCAGGCTCATCCCCATGGCTTCCCGCATCGCGGAAAGCACCGGCGTAAGCTCCTCGGAGTCTATCATTTCCAGCACGCTGTTTTCCACGGCATAGCCCGACTGGAAGAGAAAACGGAACAGATGGGGCTCCTCCATGGCGAAGCGGATATAATTGAGTCCGATGCCCAGCATAACGTTTTCCCCCGGCTCCCGAAGGCGCATCAGGTACTCCGTGTGATACCAGCCCGATTTGGTGTAAACCGCTCTTTTCAGCTGTTCCATCGTCTTGAAGTGATACATGACAGGCTGGGTGGAGCAGCTGAGCTTCTGCGCGATGGTCCTCGCGTTGATGCTTTCCGCGCCTGCTTCACGGACGGTTTCAAATGCGGCTTCTATTACCATATTTTTTGTAATTCTGGCTTTCGGTGGCATGACTTGCTCCTTTTAATGTGTTGTCATTGTTACATAACGTAAATTATACTATATTCTGCGGCTTTTGTCAAGACAGAGAGAACTCGTGCGGCAGTTTACCGCACGAGTTCCCGGCGTGTCAAAAAGTGGCGCAGTCAATTTTTAAGCTGCAGTTATTCCTCCGGCGCTTCCCGCAGCTGGCGCAGGCACCGGGCGCAGATATTCTTGCCCTTGAAGGTGGACACGTTTCGTCCGCTGTCGCAGAAAATGCAGGCGGGGTTGTACTTTTTCAGAACGATGGTGCTTCCGTCCACAAAGATTTCCAGCGTTTCCCGCTCCTTCATTCCCATGGTGCGCCGCAGCTCCGCTGGCAGCACAATCCGTCCCAATTCGTCGATGCGCCTGACAATGCCTGTTGATTTCATGGGTGGTTCCTCCTGATCTGAGTCAGTCAATCTCTTGTTCCGGTCTGTTCTCCCGGCTACAGGTTGTCCCCGTCGATCATGATCTCCTCGTGCCTCGCCTCGAAGTCCTTCACATACTGTTCCAAGGCGTATTCCATCTCCTTGTTGGCCGAGCGCTTGTTCCGGACGGCAATGACTTTGATTTTTGCCAGAAGCTCCTCCGATATGCGCAGGGAAAAGGGTGTATAATAATTGGCCATGGCAACCTCACATTATTTTGATATCAGAATTATATAAGCGGCGCTGCTTATTTACGAATGCAAAATAATATCATTGATGTCTATTGCGGCAAAAACACTTCAAAGTATTCTGCGGCAAGGGTCTTCATCCCAACAAAAATCCCCGCCCTCGGGAAGAGGGCGGGAATTTTTGTTAATGTACTTTACTCAGCCTCAATGGCCTCGGTGGGGCAGTTGGCAGCGCAGGCGCCGCAATCCACGCACACGTCGGGATCAATGACGTACTGAGTATCGCCCTGGGAAATCGCGTCAACGGGGCAGTTCTCAGCGCAGCTGCCGCAGCTGACGCAGGCGTCGGTGATTCTGTGAGCCATGAATGATTACCTCCTTAAAATGGGTATGTATATTGTATCATGAACTTTGAAAAAAGCAAGGGTAAATTCATCCGCCGGGGGAGAAATGTGTAAAAGCCGCCGGCGGGGGCATACTGAACGGGAAGAATTTTTCATCACATGAAGGATGGGAAGCATCATGTACGACAATCGATTCACCCCCAGAGCGCAGAACGCCCTCCGTCTGGCCCAGGCCTCCGCGGAGGAGCTGGGCCACAGCTATGTGGGCAGCGAGCACCTGCTGCTGGGCCTTCTGCGGGAGGAGGCCGGAGCCGCTCACCGGTGTCTGGCGGAACAGTCCGTCACGGGAGAGAAAGCCCGCGCGGCCATTGTGGAGATCGTGGGCACAGGGCTGGCGGGGCTGGCTCCGCCCCAGGGACTGACTCCCCGGGCCAAGCGGGTGATCGAAAACGCTGTGGGGGAATCCAACCGTCTGGGCGGCGGGTACGTAGGCACCGAGCATCTGCTGCTTGGCATTCTGAAGGAGAACGGCACCATGGCCATGCGGGTGCTCTCCACTCTGGGGGCGGACCCACGGAAGCTCCAGGCGGCGCTGGGACAGCGTATGAGTGTGGTCCAGCGGCTGCCCCGGGAGGCTCCTACCCGTATCGCCGCTCCGCGCCGGGAGGAGGTTCCCCGTTCCAAGGTCCTCGAACAGTTCACCCGCAGTCTCAATGCCCTGGCCCGGGAGGGAAAGCTGGATCCGGTGGTGGGACGGGACAAGGAGATTGCCCGGTGCGTGCGGATTCTCTCCCGCCGGACCAAGAACAACCCGGTGCTGGTGGGGGAGCCCGGCGTGGGCAAGACCGCCGTGGCGGAGGGACTGGCCCAGCGGATTGCCGGAGGCGACGTACCGGAGGAGCTGCTGGGCAAGACCATACTGTCCATCGACTTGGCTGCCATGCTGGCGGGTACCAAGTACCGGGGCGAATTTGAGGAGCGGGTGAAAAACGCCCTTGCGGAGATCCGGCGGATGGGCAACGTGATCCTTTTCATTGACGAGCTCCATACCATCGTGGGCGCCGGAAGCGCCGAGGGGGCGGTGGACGCCGCCAACATCATCAAGCCCGCCCTGGGCCGGGGGGAAATCCGGGTCATCGGGGCCACGACCCTGGAGGAGTACCGGCGGTATATCGAGAAGGACGCGGCCCTGGAGCGGCGGTTCCAGCCGGTGGCTGTGGAGGAGCCGGCCCCGGCGGCGGCGGTGGAAATTCTGCTGGGGCTGCGGGACAAATATGAGGCCCACCACCGGCTGTCCGTCAGCGACGAAGCAGTGACGGCGGCGGTGGAGCTCAGCCGCCGGTATCTTCCGGACCGCTTCCTTCCGGACAAGGCCATTGATCTGATGGACGAGGCCTGCGCCCGGGTGCGGATGGAGTGTGAGACCCGTTCCCCGGATCTGAAGGCGCTGGAGGAGCGGCTGGCCGCGGCCCGCCGGGAAAAGGAGGAGGCCATCGCCGGGCAGGATTTTGAGGCGGCCGCCCGCCTTCGGGATGTGGAGGAGGACTTCGATGAACAGCTCCAGGCCGCCCGGAAATGCTGGAATGACCACCGCACCGACGAGCTGGTGGCCGTGACGGAGGAGGACGTGGCCGCGGTGGCGGCGGAGTGGACAGGTATCCCGGTCCAGCGGCTGACCCAGGACGAGGGGGAACAGCTGCTGGGGCTGGAGGAGACGCTGAAGCAGCGGCTGGTGGGCCAGGACGAAGCGCTGACCGCCGTGGCCCGGGCTATCCGGCGGGGTCGGGTGGGGCTCAAGGAGCCGGGCCGCCCCACAGGGAGCTTCCTGCTGCTGGGGCCCAGCGGCGTGGGAAAGACGGAGCTGTGCCGCGCTCTGGCCTCGGCTATGTTCGGCCAGGAGGAGGCGCTTATCCGCATTGACATGTCGGAATACGGTCAGGCCCACGCCGCCAGCCGGCTGGTAGGCTCGCCGCCGGGGTATGTGGGCCACGAGGAAGGCGGACAGCTGACGGAGAAAATCCGCAGAAGACCCTATGCGGTAGTGCTGTTTGATGAGATTGAGAAGGCTCATCCGGAGGTTTGGAATCTGCTCCTTCAGATTCTGGAGGACGGCTGTCTCACAGACAGCCACGGGCGAAAGGCGGACTTCCGCAACGCGGTGGTGGTGATGACCAGCAACGTGGGGGCCCGGCAGATTACCAGCGGGCAGCCTTTGGGGTTTGCCGGAGGAGAGGAGGTGGACGGGACCCGGCAGGCCCGGGTCCGCCGGGCGGTCACGGACGAGCTGAAGCGAACCTTCCGGCCGGAGTTTCTCAACCGGATTGACGATACGATTGTGTTCCGTCAGTTGGACGGACAGGATCTGCGGGAGATTGCCCGGCGGATGCTGGCGGAGTGCGGGAAGCGGATGGAGGCAGTGGGACTCCGCCTCCGGGCGGAGGAAGCGGCTGTTGACAAGCTGGCGGAGATGTGTTATGACCCTGTCAACGGAGCCAGGCCCCTGCGCAGATCCCTTCGGCGGGAAGTGGAGGACGTGGTGGCGGAGGGAGTGCTTTCCGGCCGCTTTCACAGCGGCCAGGAGGTGGTTTTGATTGTTCACAAAAATGAGCTTGCTATTGTGGGGGGAATGGAGTAAAATAGAAATAATTCCTCTTTTTTCACTGCCGCTCTCCTAAAAGAGATATTTCTCCCACAAGGGGAGAACGCCTGCCGCGGCGGCAGCTGTCAGAAGAGAAGCGGAGGCGGCCCGCAGGGCTGCCGCAAAGAAAGGAGCAAAAATGGGATTTTCCGGTACCGACGCCGGCGGCTTCCGGTGGGAAGGCTTCAACAGCGGCGCACCTTCCCAGCAGCATCCGCCAAAACCAAAGAAGCCAAGAAAGGCAGTAAAAAGCCCTGCCGCCCGGGTGGCAATCAACCTCATTGTCACCCTCCTGGCGGGACTGCTCTACTTCTACTTTGAACTCCCCGCCATCAATCTCCAGTCTCCGGATTTTTACGCCTTTGCCCTGCTGCTGTGCGCCGTGTACTGTATCTGCGCCGCGCTGACTTCCGGCTTTCAGGGACAGGAGGCGGGGCACTACTTCAGCTTCCTGAAAAAACAGTGCAGAATTCCGGTTATTCTGGCTGTTGCATTGCTGGTGCTGGCTCTGGTGGGGACACTGGCGGGCAGCGTTATTTTCCGGGCCAAGTCCTACTCGGAGCTGCTGCCCATTGCGGTGGGCGACTTCGCCGCCGAGGTGGACGAAATTTCCTACGACCAGATTCCCATGCTGGATAAAAAGTCCGCCGAACGCCTGGGCGACAGGAAGCTGGGAGAGCTCAGCGATATGGTCTCCCAGTTTGAGGTGGTGGACGATTATACCCAGATCAACTACAAGGGCCGCCCTGTGCGCATCGCCACTCTGATGTACGCCGATCTGATCAAGTGGTTCACCAACCGGGGAGACGGACTGCCCGCCTACCTGCTCATTGACATGGTGACGCAGAACGTGGAGCTGGTGCGGCTGGAGGAGGGCATCAAGTACACCAATGTGGAGCATTTCGGCCGGAATCTGTACCGCCATCTGCGTTTCCATTACCCCACCTACATGTTCTCCCGGCCGGTGATGGAGGTCAACGAGGAGGGAACCCCCTACTGGATTTGTCCCCGGCTGGTGAAGACCATAGGCCTGTTCGGTGGGACGGACGTGAAGGGAGCGGTGCTGGTCAACGCCATCACCGGAGAGTGCGAGTATTACGAGGAGGTTCCTCCCTGGGTGGATAACCTCTATCCCGCCGGGCTTATCGTGCAGCAGTACGACTACTACGGCATGTATCACAACGGATTCTTCAACTCCATTTTCGGCCAGCGGGATGTGACCGTCACCACCGACGACTATAACTATATCGCCATGGGCGACGATGTGTGGGTCTACACCGGCGTCACCTCCACCGGCGGGGACCAGTCCAACATCGGCTTCATCCTCACCAACCAGCGCACCAAGGAGAGCCATTTTTACTCCTGTGCCGGCGCGACGGAACACTCCGCCATGGCCTCCGCCAACGGCGAGCTGCAAAATCTGCGCTATCAGGCGACCTTCCCTCTGCTGCTGAACGTGGGAGGCCAGCCCACCTATTTCATGGCCATGAAGGACAACGCCGAGCTGGTGAAGAAGTACGCCATGGTCAACGTCCAGCAGTATCAGATTGTGGCCACCGGCGACACCGTGGCCCAGTGCGAGCAGAACTATCTGTCCATGCTCAGCCGCAACGGCGTGGTGGACGGCTCCGCCGGACTGAGCGGTACGGAGACGGCGGAGGGCGTTATCGCTGAGATCCGCTCCGCCGTGTTGGACGGGAATACGGTCTATTTCATCAGACTTACCGGAGACGATATGTTCTACTCCGTCAGCGCCGTGGATCAGCCTCTGGCAGTGATCCTCAATGCGGGAGATCGGGTGACTGTCACCTATCATCCCGGACAGGGGAGTATTCTGGAGGGTGTGGACGTCGCGCTGGGGTAAAATTGAACAGAAAGGCCCCCGCCGCGGCATAGCCATACCGCGGCGGGGGCATATTTTCTATATGCGGCAGGAACGAAGGCACAGTACAGGTTCTCAGGGATGCGCGTCAATTCCGAACCATTCCTCCAGTGTTTCTTTCCGACCTCGTTCCGCCCACTCCTGATAGGACCGGAATACCTCCCGGACCCCGCCGAAGCGACGGACCAGCCGGTTCGCGGCCAGGAAGCTGCGCCAGTACTCAAAGAAAATGGATGCATAGTCTCCCTTGTAGGTCTTCGCGCCGAAGTCCTCCAGAGGATGGCCTCCGTACCTGGGCGCAAGCAGCTCCACCAGCAGGCGGTTGATCCGGGCCTCCCGGGCAAAGGCTCTGTCCGAAAGAAAGTACCGCCGGCCGATATACTCCACCATACCCTCCTCGAACCAGATTCCCGCTTCCCGGGCGGTGGAATCGTCAAAATCCGGAAACCAGTGGCTGTGATGCGCCAGCTCGTGGCCCAGAATGGACAACAAACGGCTGTCGTCCACACATGTTTCGTAATAGGCGCGGATTTCCGACACGCCCTCCCCCTTCAGGCCGTCCAGCTGCCTGAGCCAGATGTCCCTCCAGACCGCCGGGTCCGGGCAAAACACCACCCGGTATTCGTTGGTATACGCGGGGACGGGAATGCTGCTGAGGAGCTCCGTGGCGGTTTCCCGGCCGGCAAAGAGGATGGTCCGGGGCAGATCCCGCGCACCGTACTCCTCCCGCAGGCAGCGGAGACAGGCTTCCAGCCGGGGGCGGAAGCGCCGGGCGGCGGCTTCGTATGCGCGAAGCTCCTCCCCGCTTTTCACCGCGTACAGGTACCGCACGATTATTCCTTCCGCCGCTGCTGGCGCTGCTGCTGGAAAATGAAGCTGCGCAGGACGGACTCGTGGCGGGAGAGCATGTTTACAAATTTGCAGCCGTAACCGTAGAGAATCTGGTTCTGGGTCAGAGAGGCGTTTTCCACTCGGAGAATCTGAGCGCTGAGAGTCAGCTTCTCGCCGGTTTCCATAAAGTCAAACCACACCCGCCGGCCTTTGGCCAGCAGCAGGGAGGTCCGCAGATACACGCCTCCGGCGCTGATGTTCACCACGGTGGCCGGCACCCCCAGCTCGGAAGGGCGCACCGGATCGCCGGGCTGATAGGCCGAGTGGAGCATGATGTTCAGCCCCAGGGGAATTTTCACATCTTGACGGCGCTGGTCCTGGGCCAGCTGCTCCTGCACCTCGCAGCGCAGGGAGCACATCTCTCCCCCCGGCAGAGGCAGGGCCGCCGACAGGCGGCACCGGCAGGTCACGCGTCCCAGCACCGGATCATAAAATACGACCCGGTAGTTGGTGTTGGCTTTATACACGGCGGCTCGGGGAATGACCAGCAGAATCTCCCCGGAGCGTCCCACGCTGACCCGGGACTGGCAGATCAGCGCTCCCGTTTTTTCTAAAATGTCCGCTTTTTTGCATTTTTCAAACATAAGACGGCTCCTGTCCTTCCCTCCGGGGCGTCGGGGCGGCCCCGGATTGTATTCATCCCTATAATTATATAGGAAACCGCCCCGGCTTGCAATGGAATTTTTCAAAAGTTTTTTCTTTTTTCGACGGAGTGCCGCTGAGACCAGGGCGTTTTCTCAGGATTTAACAAAAATTTTCTTGGCCTGCGTTATTTTTTCTGTTTCCGGACCGATAAAAATAATACAAAGACATTGATGTCCATAATCCGGATGACATGGCCTTGAGGCCGGTTCGGCCGGCACGATAAGGGGAGGTCAGTTGCTATGCTGATTACAGGTACCGAGGGCTTTCTGCCCGTTCAAAAGAAAAACGCCGCCCGTCTGGCGGGGCCTGCGGGAGAGCGCCGGACCCAGGCGCGGGAGAGCCACTACGATCAGGTGGCCGTGTCCGCCGGGCAGGAGGGCGCCGGCTTCCGCGAGCTGGTGGCCAATCTGTCCTATCAGGTGCGCACCTATAATACCACCGGGAAAATCCAGGAGCTGCGCCGTCAGGTGAGCTCCGGCGAGTACCAGATTGAACCCAGGGAAACGGCGGCCAGAATGCTGCTGATGATGGAGGAGGGCGAGTGATGGCCGGATTGTGGCGGGATTACTTGGCCCTTCTGGACAGTCTGGGCGGAACGCTGGAGGAGCTCACGGAGCTGGAGCGGACCAAGACGCTGGCCGTGGGACGCAGCGACCTGGACGGGCTGGAGGAGTGCATGAAGCGGGAGCAGGTGGCCAGCCTGACCCTGCGGGGCCTGGACCAGAAGCGGGATAAACTGCTGGCCGGGATGGGGCTGGCCGGAGTGCCCCTGCGGGATATGCCGGAGCGCGCGCCGCAGGACATACGGCAGGAGGTCAAGGAAGCCGCGGAGCGGCTGCGGCGGAAGTATGAGCTCTTCCAGTCCGCCTCCGACGTGGCCCGCAACACCCTGGAGTGCAACCTCCACGCCATTGAGAAGCTGCAAAAGGCCCAGGACGCGCCGCATCCCGAGGAGCAGGAGCAGCTGCGTCAATCGGATTTCCGGGCGTAAGCGCCGGACGGATTTGAAATAAGGAGAAACTGAGATATGGCTGTTATCGGCACTTTTAGTTCGTTTACTACCGCCCGCCTGGGAATCTACGCCTCCCAGGCGTCGCTGAATGTTACCGGCAATAATATTGCCAATATCAACACCAAGGGCTACACCCGCCAGAGGATGGATCTGGTAAGCCTCTATCCCAGCGGCGCGGGGAAGTACGCCAACATGTTCGACCGGAACATCGGCTACGGCGTTCTGGCCCAGACCCGCACCCAGCTGCGGGACCCCTTCCTGGACATCCGCTACCGCAACGAGAACACCAACCTGGAGGCCAGCGCGGAGAAGCTGGACGGCCTCTACCAGCTCAGCCACATCCTCGACGAGGTGGGTAAGGGCACTGGCAAGGAGGAGGGCTACGGCGTTATCCAGGCCCGGCTGAAAACCTTCATTGAGGCCCTCCAGAATCTGAAGGTCAACGTGGGCTCTCAGGAGCATGACGCCTTGGTCCGGGGCGAGGCGGAGGCCCTGGTGAAGTTTTTCAACACGACGGCCAACGGCCTCCAGGATGTTTATGACGGGAAGGTCAAGGACTTTACGGAAAGCCTGACCGCCGTCAACAAGCTGCTCACCGACATCCGTGACCTCAATGAGCACATCCGCACCCAGGCCCTCTACGGGGACAACGCCCTGGAGCTGCGGGACCAGAGGAATCTGGCGCTGGACGCTCTCTCCGGGTATATGAAGATCAACGTGGAGTACTCCATGGAGCGCATCGACCAGTTTACTGAGGTGGAAAAGATCACCGTCACCCTGGCGGGCAGCAAGGGCCCTGACGGCAAGCCCATCAAGCTTATCGACGGCATCTATGGCGGGCAGATCAATTTGCAGCCGAACGAACCGGC
The DNA here is from genome assembly GCA_910579725.1 of uncultured Oscillospiraceae bacterium. Classification (GTDB taxonomy): domain Bacteria; phylum Bacillota; class Clostridia; order Oscillospirales; family Oscillospiraceae; genus Pelethomonas. The sequence continues at coordinate 41,836 of CAJTUD010000005.1, forward strand.
GATGAACCCCAACTATGATCCGGTGGCGATCAATAAGGAAAAGGAAAAGGCAAAGCAGGATGCGGAGGCGGCTGATCCACTGAAAAGCGGAGATCCGGCCAATCCGACGAAATGGGAGACGCAGGTTGCACAGAAAGTAGCGGCTGCGCAGGCACAAGCGGAAATAGATCACGATAAAGATGACCCGGATTGGATACAGGAGGTGGCGGACCGGGTAGCCGCCGCAGAAGCTGAAGCGGAAGAAGCCGTAAAAAAAGTCACCGATCCGAATGATCCGGATTTGCAGACGAAAATTGATGAGGCAAAGGCTAAAGCAAAAGCAGAGACCGAAGCAGCAGCCGAACAAGAGCGTCTGGACTTGATCAAAGCCGATGTGGCTGCTGCGGAAAAGGCCGCATGGAAAGATGCGGCGGCAGAGCGGCAAGAACTTATTGACAATGCTGTCAAAGTCAAGGAAGATGAACTGATTGAGGCAGGCGGAAAATATATCAAAAAGCCGGTCGATCCCAACGATCCTAATGAGCCTGTCAAATACACCAACGACATCAATGAAGCCAAAACCTACGAGAACGAAAAATTCCTCCTCCAGGTAGAACCCTTGAAGGACCGCCGGGACCGGCTGATGATCGAGGCCAACACGGTCAGCAAAAAGAGCGAGGTGGTGGAGCTCAACGACACGGTCCTCTATGGCAGCCTCCAGTCCATGCGGGAGATGCTCACCGAGGAGGGCGAGTATGCCAGCAAGGAGGATCTGAACAAGGATCAGGATCCGCCCCGACTCAGCGGAGACCCCGACGCCAGCACCAAGCGGGGCATCCCCTACTACCAGAAGGCGCTGGACAGTCTGGCGAAGAAGTTTGCGGAGGAGTTCAACCAGGCCAACCAGCTCCCCGCGACCACGGTGTATCAGATGAATCAGGCAGTGCCTGGAACAATCACAGGGGCGGACACTTTTTTGAACGCAGACGGCGATCCGGTTCAGTATAAGGACGAGGACGGCAATCTAAAGGACATCACAGTGGATGATGTCACCAAGGTCATCCAGCAGCCGAAACTGGACGAAAACGGCAAGCCGGTATTGGATGCGAACGGCGATCCTGTAATGGAGGAGGTTCGTGTCCCCTACGACATGGCGGACGGGGATCAGTACGAAAAGGCCAGCGAGCTTCTGACCCTTCTGGCCAAGGAAGGCAAGAAGGATCCCCTCTATGAGTTCTATGACGGCGGCGTGCTCTTCAGCACCAGCGGCAACAACAACAATCCCGACGGCATCACCGCCAAGAATATTTCCATTTCCAACGGCTGGGCCAACAACGTGGTGCATATCCTCAACGACAAGCGGCCCGACGAGTACACCAATGACGGCGAGGTCATTCCCGGCAGCAGCCGCAACGAGAATATCCAGCACATGATTACCTTGTTTGACAAGAAACTGGAATATGCCGCAACGGATGTGCAGGCGGATTCCGCCGCCACGGACCCGATTTTCAAGGGCTCCTTCCGGGAGGTGTATACCGCCATCGGCACCACATTGGGCGATGATGAGAGCGTCACCATCGGCAAGGTGGAAAACTATTCCGTCCTGACGCTGGATCTGGAGAACCAGCGGCAGAGCGTATCCGGCGTGGACCTCAACGACGAGGCCACCAACATGATGCAGTTCAGCAAGTCCTATTCCGCGGCCTGCCGCCTGCTGACCACTATTGATTCGATGCTTGATAAGCTCATCAACGGCACCGCCGTCTGATAGACCGACCAAAGGAGGATATTTCAACTATGGGTATGCGCGTTACCACCGGCATGGCGATGAACACCTACCGGTACAATTTGCAGCTTTCCACCAGCAATAAGACCAACTCCATGAACAAGGTGCTCTCGCACCGGCAGTTTGACAGCTTTTCGGCGAACCCCTCCTCCGCCCTTCAGGCGTGGCGGGTCCGCCGGGCCATGGCGGACAACGCCAGCTATCAGAAGAACAACAACGACACCTATAGCCGTTTCAGCATTGCTTCAGCAACGATGGGCCTGATCAAGACGGAGCTGGAAAAGGCGGGCACAGAGGCCGACATCCGGGGTAGCAGCGATTCCACCGCCTCCGCCCGCATTGAGCTGGGCAAGATTCTCAAGGACACCGGCGATTCGGTGATCCAGGCCATGAACAGCGCCAAGTACGGCGACCACTTTGTCTTCTCCGGGGACGACGAGATGAACGCCCCCTTCAGCTGGGACGGGGATAAGCTGCTCTACCGCGGCGTCAACGTCAACGCGGGGCTGGTGGCCAATCCGGCGGACCCGAAGAATATTCCCAGCTGGGCGAAGGACGAGGACGGAAATGTGGTTGGCCTGCGGCAGGAGGCCGACCTTCCCGCAGGGATGCCTGAGTCGAGCGAGGATGCCGGCGAGCAGGCGTGGATTGATTATTATAAGGCTGATAAAGCGGCCCTGGAGGATGGAACAGCTAGACCCACTATTCCGGCAGCTCCTGCACCTGACTGGGCAAAGGATGAAAATGGAAACCAAATCACATTAGAATTGGAAAACAAGGTCCCGGAGGGAATGCCCACTTCCAGCACGAACGATGTTGAACAGGCGTGGATTGATTATTTTACGGATCAGAAAAAAGCTGCGGACGATCCGAACTACACTGCTGTCTATCCCAAGCCCTCGGACCCGCCGGGCGCCGCGTGGGGTGAGCCGGACAAATATGGGGTCCCGGAGAAAGCTAAAGATGTGGATGAAACCCACGACGCATATAACCGGGCCTGGGCTGCGTACTATCTGGACCAAGCCGACGTGCAGCGTCTGGAGAAGCTTAACGGCGCGTACGAGAACGTGGATCTGGGCATGGGCCTTCAGGAGGACGAGAACGGCAAGCTCATCGACGGCACCGCCTTCGACCGCTCCCTCCCCGGCATCCAGATGCTGGGATACGGTATTGATCAGGACGGCGACCCGAAGAACATCGTCATGATCATGCGCCGTCTGGGCGAAATTTTCAGCGGCTGCGATTCCGAAACAGGCGTGTTTTCCAAGAACGAGGAGGAAAACAAGGCGCTGCGGGAAGAAGCCGACCGGCTGATGAACAAGCTCAAGGACGCCACCAACAATACCAACCGCGCCTACACCGACATTGACACGAAGGCCCACTACCTCAAGGAGAACCAGTCCCGTCTGAAAATGCAGGGCGACTATCTTCAGGAGGAGCGGGCGAACCTGGAGGATGTAGACCTGGCGGACGCTATCACCGAGTTCTCCTGGGACTACTACTGCTACAGCGCGGCGCTGAAGGTTGGTACGCAGCTGCTCAGTCAGTCTCTGATTGATTATATGAACTGATTTTTGTGTGTTACGGCAGGGATGCCGATGAAATTACGCAGAAGGGAGTGCGCGTCGCACCATGAAACCGTTAATTGAGATTACCACTGTGCCGATCCAGATTGAGATGAAGACCACCAACGCCAAGCTGGAGTACGCCCGGGGTACGGCGGAGATGGAGATCTCCAGAGACAAGAAAGGACTCCAGATCAAAAGCCGCCCCATCCGGGTCAATATTGACACCTTCGAGGCCCGCAACTCCATCACCCCCACCCTGGCCCGCAGTCAGGAGCAGAACGCCCAGAAGGGCATTCAGGCCGCCTACCGGGCCACCGCGACCTTTGCGCAGCAAGGGAAACTGATGATGGAGACCAAGCTGGGGGAAGAAGTCATTACCAAGTTCTCCCGGGAATCCCTGCTGGAGGGCGTGAAGGACGTGGGGCTGAAATTTCTGCCCACCACCGGTCCGGAGATCACCTGGGACGTGGGGGAGATGAACATCCGCTATGAGATGGATAAGCTGAACTTTGACTGGAAGATCAGCGGGTGCAGCTTTGAGTTCACCCCCGGCGATATTGAGTTCACCGTCACTCAGCGGCCGGAGGTCATCGTCAAGTATGTGGGCGGGCCCATCTATGTGCCCCCTTCCGCCGACCCCAACTACGAGCCGGTGGATGTAAAGGCGTAAACGGGAGGATAGCGCGTGCTGCTGCAAACGAAATATTTTGGCGAGGTGGAATGTCCCCACCTGCTGCATTTTGAGCGGGGGCTGTTCGGTTTTGAGGAGGAGAAGGATTTCTGCCTGCTGCCCTTCGAGGGCAGCGAGGGGAGCCTGCTGTGCTTTCAGAGCGCCGCCACGCCTCACCTGGCCTTTGTGGCCATGAATCCCTTCACGCTGGACGCCGCCTACGCTCCTGTGCTGGCGGCGGAGGAGCTGCGCGCGCTGGAGGCTTCGCGCAGCGAGGAGCTGTGCTTCTACGCGCTGTGCGTGGTGCGAAGTCCCGTGGGGGAGAGTACGGTAAATCTGCGCTGCCCCATCGCCGTCAACGACCGCACCGGGAAGGCCATGCAGGTGATCCTGGATACGGAGGCATACCACATGCGCCACCGCCTCTCGGAGTTCCACGCCGGGAAGGGGGAAGGCCCATGCTGATTCTCCAGCGGAAAGCGGGGGAATCCCTGACCATTGGAGATGAGATAGAGATCTCGGTGCTGTCGGTGGAAGCCGGCCGGGTTCGGCTGGCCATTCAGGCCCCCAAGAGCGTGTCCATTCTCCGCAGCGAGCTGAAAACCGCGGCGGAGGTCAACCGGGAGGCCGCCGGCGAGGAGGCGCCTCCTCTGGCTCTGCTGGACGTCCTGCGGGACGCCGGCGGGCAGGGATAACGTCATAATAGTCATAGAACGTCCGCGTGCTTCATAGAATGGAGCCGTGGACGTTTCCTTTTTCTGGGGAAACAGGAGGGTCTTCCGGCGGAAAAAACAGCGTCCTGACAGGAATTGACAAAATAACTGGGGAAACTGCAAAATTTGGCGGCGGGAATTGACAACTTATAGATAAATTCGACAAAATTTTGATTTTCATCTTGCGTCCGGAGCAAAAATGTACTATACTAAAGCTACTTGTCATGCATGTACGCGGCCGCGGCATACCGCGGTCTGTTTGGAAGCTCCCGGCCCTCAGTGGGCGGGGTGAGGATTTGTGCACGCAAACAGGGTAAAAAGCGAGTTTTTACCGGAATGGAGGACCGCGATATGTCAGATTTTTTCACGTCCAATTCCATGATCATGCTGGAACGGGCGGCTAATTTTCAGTGGGTGAAGCAGCGGGCGATTCTGGACAATATTTCCAACGCTGAAACGCCTAACTATAAGGTCAAATACGTTACCTTTGAGGAAGCCCTGCGTGCCAGCATCCAGCAGGCCGCTCAGGGAACGTCTGCCGCCGGTTCCATGCGGGGAGCGATTTCCAGCTCTGTCCCGGTGGTCCATACCGCCTGGGACGAGTCTGCCCGAATGGACGAGAACGGCGTGAATGTGTCCGAGCAGTCCATGGAGCTGGTACGAAACGCTTATCAGGTGCAGCACGTTTACCGGGCCATCAGCGGAGATATGTCCCGGCTTCTCATGGCTATCCGCGGACAGTAACGCCAGCGCCCTGCTTCCGCCTGACAGCGGGCGGGGAAGAGATAAAGGAGTGAGCTTATGTCATTTCTCAGCACCATGAATATCATCGGCTCCGGCATCACCGCCCAGCACCTGCGGCTGGATGTGATCAGCGAGAATGTGACCAATATCAGCACCACCCGTACGGAGGAGGGCGGGCCCTACCGCCGGAAGGTTGTGGTGTTTCAGGCTCAGGAGGGAGACCGCAACGCCTTCCGTCAGGCCATGGCCCGGGCGCAGTTCAACCGCAGAGGACTGGTGAGCAACGCAGGGTATGAGGCCACCGGCGGCGTGCGGGTGGTGAACATTGCGGAGGATCCCTCCGATTTCAAGCTTCGTTATGATCCCACGGACCCCGACGCCAACGAGGAGGGCTACGTAGAGCTTCCCAATGTGGATTTGGTAAAGGAGATCACCGACGCCATGGCCGCCAGTCAGGCGTACTCCGCCAACGTCACCGCCTTCAATGTGCTCAAGAGCGTCGTCAGCTCAGGCCTGGAGATCGGCAGATAAAAGAGAGAGAGAAATGGGTCAGGCTGATCGAAAAAGCAGTAGATTGGCTGGCCCAATTCTCCATGTTTTGGGGGAGGTGGAAAACTCTCCCAGACAGCCCTGAAAAGGGGAAAAGCTTATAATATCTGGAGGAATTGTGACTATGAATATGGATTTCCAGAAAATCTCCCCGTTGTGGGAGACTTTTCCCGTCCGTCAGACCGGCACGACGGAGAGCGTGAAGACGGCGGAGAGCTCCGTTTTCAAGGATATTTTCCAGTCCTTGGTGGACAACGTCAGGGAGAGCGAGGACGAGGTGGCCAAAAAGGAATACCTGCTCTCCACCGGCCAGCTGGACAACCCTGTGGAGCTGAGTATTGCCATGAGCAAGGCGGAGGCATCCCTGGCGCTGTTTGTGCAGCTGCGGGACAAGGCGCTGAACGCCTACAGTGAGATCAGCCGCATCAGCCTGTAACGGCTGGGTGCGTCCATTTCGTAGAAAGGGCCGGGGGAATTGCCTGTGGATACCTCAAAGCTGAAAGGTCTTTGGGAAAAGGTCAAAGACTTTTTCAAAAATATGAGCAAGAAATTGCGCATCATACTGGCCGCCGCCCTGGCTGTGATTCTGATTGCCATTGTGGTGACAGCCATTCTGCTCAGCGGCAAAAAGGAGTATGTGGCGCTCTATCAGGACATGACGCCGTCAGAGATTCAGGAGGTTACGACCTACCTGCAAAACAGCGGCTTTACCGATTATCAGACGGTCAGCGGCGCGATCATGGTGCCCAGCGGCCAGTACTCGTCCCTGATTGCCCAGCTGGCCCAACAGGGCTACCCCAAGGACGGCAGCCTCTACGGCAGCTACTGGGACCATGTAGGGGCCATGTCCACCAACTCCGAGCGGCAGCAGGCCTACCTTATCGCCACCCAGGAGAAGCTGGAGACCAACATTCGCACCATGAACGGCGTGCTGGACGCGGACGTCATCATCACGCCGGGTGAGGACCGGACCTATGTGCTGGAGGACATTTCCACCGAGACCAAAGCATCCGTCAAGGTGTCGTTGCGCAGCGGTTATATGCTCACCGACCAGCAGGCCAAGGGTATCCGCACCATGGTGTCTCATGCATGGTCGGGGATGACTATTGACGATGTGGCCATTCTCGATGACATCGGAAACACCTATACCGACACCAGCGCCAACGCCGGCACCCTTATTGAGCTCAAGAGGCAGCTGGAGGAGTCCCAGTCCAATTACCTCCGCACCCAGATCAAGCACCTGCTGGATCCGCTGTACGGCGCGGAGAACGTGAACGTGTCCGTAACCGCTACGGTGGATGTCAGCGAGCGGTATCAGGAAAGCACCACCTACCACCAGCCGGAGGGCTCCTATGAAAACGGAGGCCTCATCGGTCACGAGATCGGCACCTTTGCCCTGACCCGCGACGGTTATCAGCTGGTGGGCGGAGTCCCCGGCACCACTCCCAATTCCGATATTCCCACGTATGTGGAGGACATCGCGCAGGGTGTCGAGGATGAAGATGGAGTGGTCGCCTCTTATGAACGGGATAACAATCTTGACGAGCTCAAAGAGCAGGTCAAGGTGGCTCCTACCGTCACGGACGTCGCTGTAGCCGTCACTATCAATGAAAGCGCCAATCCCGAAGCGGGGGTGGACATTGAGGAGCTGCGCCACCATGTGGCCGTGGCCGCCAATATCCGGGGCGAGAATCTGGCCGACTGGGTCAGCATTCTGATTGCGCCCTTCCCGGTACCGGAAGTTCCCGCGCCTGCCGCCGGACTGATCCCGCCGGAGATTCTGCCCTTCGTCATCATTGGCGTGGCCGCGCTGGTGCTGATTATCGTCCTGGTGGTGGTAATCCTCAGCATCCGGAGAAAGAAAAAGAAGCAGCAGGAGGAAGAAGACCAGCGGATCATTCAGGAGCAGCTGGGAGAACTGGGCGAGTCCGGCATGCTGGCGGAGCTGGGTATTGTGCCTCCCATGGGCGAGAACGGGGAAGCGCCGCCGCCTACCTCCGGAGCGGATATTATGGACATCAATACCGAGAAGAGCATGGAGCTGCGTAAGTCGATACGCCAGTTCGTACAGAACAATCCCGAGGTTGCGGCCCTCATGCTCAAGACCTGGCTGAGAGGAGGAGATGACGACAATGGCTGAAGTCACAAAGCCTGAACTGACCGGGCCCCAGAAGGCCGCCGCCGTTGTCGTCTCTCTGGGAGCAGATAAGGCGTCCCTTATTTACCAGCACATTGACGCCTCCGACCTGGAGACACTGACGCTGGAAGTGGCCCGCCTGGGCATGCTGGACGCGCAGCAGACCGAGGATGTGCTCAGCGAGTTCTACCAGAGCTGTATGACCCAGAAAGCGGTTACCGAGGGCGGACTGGAGTACGCCCGGGCGGTGCTGGAAAAGGCGTTTGGCGTGGCCACCGCCACCAGTCTGCTGGAAAAGGTGACCAAGAGCCTGAAAAACCGGGAATTTGCCTTCCTGGACAAGGCGGACGTCAAGAGCCTGTATTCCGCACTGCAAAACGAGCGGCCTCAGACCATGGCCCTGGTCCTCAGCTATGTGGACCCCAGCAAGGCCGCTGGAGTCATCGAGCAGCTGCCGCCGGAGCGGCAGGTGCGGGTGGTGGAATCCATCGCTACTATGGAGAGCGCATCCCCCACCGCCATCAAGATCATCGAGGCGGAGATGGAGAAAAAGTTCTCCAGTATGCTTACCACCTCCAATGTCAAGGTGGGCGGCATCGACTATGTTGCCGGCATCATGAACAACCTGGACCGCTCCAGCGAGAAGGCCATCTTCGACCGTCTGGGCGTGGACAACGCGGACTTGGCCGACGAAATCCGCAAGAGGATGTTTGTCTTCGAGGATATCGTCACCATGGACGACCGGTCTGTCCAGCGTTTCGTCCGGGACTGCGATCCCAGAGATCTGGTGCTGGCGCTCAAGAGCGCCAACGGCGACGTGTCCAACAAGCTATTTATGAACATGTCCGCCCGTATGGCGGAGAGCATCCGGGACGATCTGGAGATCACGACCAATGTCCGCATGAAGGACGTGGAGGACGCCCAGCAGCGCATTGTCGGCGTCATCCGCGATCTGGAGGAGAAGAACGAGATCGTGATCCTGAAGGGCGGAAAGGACGATATCATTGCGTAACATTCTCAAGGGGCTTCTGAACCCCGAGGAATACAGGTTTCCCGATACCTCTGAGCTCATGCCGGAGCTGGAACCTCTGGCTGAAGAGGAGGAGGGGGAGACCGCCGGGGAAGAGACGCTTCCGCCCTTTGAGGAAGAAGAGGAGGCGCTTCCCCGGGAGGAGAGCCCTCCGGATCCCGCCGTGGAGGAACGGGCCGCTCCCGCTCCCGATTCCGGCGGCCCTGTGCAGTACGCCCAGCTTCAGGCAGAGCTGATTCTCAAGCAGGCCAGGGAGGACGCGGAGAAGGTGCTGGCCTCCGCCCGCGCCGCCGCTAAGGCGGAGCAGGAGGAGATCCGCATGGGAGCTCGGGACGAGGGCTACCGGGAGGGCTATGCCCAAGGTACCGCCAAGGCCATGGAGGACGCGCAGCGGGACAAGGAAGCTGTGGCCGCCCGGCTGGAGAAAGAGGTGGAGGCTTTCCTGGAAAAGGCGGATATGGCCCGGGAAGAGGTTTTGCAGCAATCCCGGGACGAGCTGCTGGATCTGTGCATTGCCGTGGCAGAAAAGGTTGTGCGGGTAAGTCTGAAGAGCAGCAGCGAAGTAATCGTGCGGATGATCCAGACGGCTACCGAGCGGCTCAAACGGCAGGAATGGGTGCACATCTACATATCCGGATGTGACACCAAGAGCGTGGCCAAGATATCCCCGGCGCTCACTGCGGCGCTGGGAGCGCTGAGCCAGCATGTGAAGATCATTCCCATGGGGGACGACGAGGGCGGCACCTGCATTGTGGAGACGCCGGAAGAGATTATCGACGCCAGCGTGTCCACGCAGATGGCCAATATCCGGGACATTCTGAGAGATCAGATGTAACGGGTGGGCCGAAGCCGCCGGACTGACAGAAAGGATGAGCCATGTTCCGCGAGATGATTTCCCAGATCCGGTCGGCGGAGACCATGAGCCGCACCGGGAAAATTGAAAACATCGTGGGCATGTCCATTGAGGCCTCCGGCGGCAGGGCCGCCATCGGAGATATCTGCCGGATCTACTCCAATGAGTCCGGAGGTCAGATTCCCGCCGAGGTGGTGGGGTTTAAAAACGACCATATTCTACTCATGCCATATGCTAATATGAGTGGGATATCGGCAGGCAACTTTGTCCGCAACACCGGCAAACGGCTGACGCTGCCGGTGGGGCCCTTTCTCAGAGGCAGGGTTATTAACGCTCTGGGGCAGCCTATTGATGGTCTGGAGCCTTTTGGCCGGGGGGATACCTTTTCCATTGATTCCGGCTACATAAATCCTATGACCCGCCCTCCCATCCGGGAGAGGATGGAATTCGGGGTGAAGGCCATTGACAGCCTGCTGACCATTGGGAAGGGGCAGAGAATCGGGATTTTTGCCGGTTCTGGTGTGGGAAAGTCCACGCTGCTGGGTATGATCGCCAAGAATGTGAAGGCGGACATCAATGTTATTGCCCTGGTGGGCGAACGCGGCCGCGAGGTGCTGGAGTTTATCCATAAGGACCTGGGCGAGGAGGGCATGCGCCGCTCCATTCTGGTGGTGGCGACCTCCGATCAGCCCGCCATGCTGCGGATGAAATGCCCCAGCGTGGCCACCAGTATTGCCGAATACTTTCGGGACCAGGGGTACGACGTGCTGTTGATGATGGACTCCCTGACCCGTTTCGCCATGGCCCAGCGGGAAATCGGGCTGGCCATCGGAGAGCCGCCGGTAGCCAGAGGATATACGCCGTCCATGTACGCTGAGATGCCAAAACTGCTTGAGCGCAGCGGGAATTTTGAAAAGGGCTCCATCACCGGGGTCTACACTGTGCTGGTGGAGGGCGACGACACCAACGAGCCGATTGCGGACACAGTCCGAGGCATTCTGGACGGCCACATTGTATTATCCCGGCAGCTGGCGAACAGCAATCATTTTCCCGCCATTGACGTGGGAGCCAGCATTTCCCGTCTGATGGCGGAAATTGTCTCTCCGGAACACCGGCAGCTGGCCAGCAAGCTGCGGGACATCATGGGCGTGTATGAGAAGAACGCGGATCTGGTGTCCATCGGCGCGTACAAGTCGGGGACCAACCCCAAGCTGGACCACGCCTTGGGTAAGATCGACTCAATCAATCAGTTTCTCATGCAGGGTGTCAACGAAAGCTTTTCCTACGACGAGAGTCTGGAGCAGCTGCGCAGAATGATGAGATAACATTCCGCACCGCCGCAGTAAGCGGCCGGAATGTCCGCAGAATACGGGAGAACACACATGAAGAAATTCCGATTTTCACTGGAAACCGTGTTGGAATACAAACAGCAGGTCCTTGATTCCCTTCAGGCAGAGCATGGCGCCATTCTGGCCCAGGTGCGGCAGCAGGAGGAGCTTATTGAGGAGCTGGAGGCTGAATACCGCCATATGAGCGGTGAGTTCAACCGCCGGAAGCTGGAGGGTCTGAGTATTCTGGACGCCATCAAATACGAGCAGGTTCTGCGGGCTATGGAACGGGAGATCGAGGAAGCCCGGGAACGCCTGAGGGAACTGCAAAAGCAGGCGGAGAAGAAACGGGAGCAGGTGGTGGAGGCCAAGAAGGAAACCTCCTCCATTGAGAAGCTGCGGGAGAAGAAGCTGGAGAACTACAACAAGACTGTCCAGAAGGGCGAGGAAGCCCTGATCGACGAGTTTGTCACAACCAAGCGCATCATGGAAGCCCAGAGCGCATAGAATGGTGAGCACCGTCCTGCGGGACGTTTCTCAGAATACATCGTAATCAACGGAAAGGTGGTGAGGCCAGTCTCATGCGCAGTTCCCATTCCAAACAGGAGGGGAGGTGAGCGGGCAAAGCGGCGAGAGCCGTTTCAAACGACTTACCCACGCGGATGCGCGGAGCAACGACGAAGGAGCAGTATAGTATGATCGACATCAGCAGACTCTATGGCGCTTCTTATTCCGTCGCCGGAAAAGAGGCGGCAAAGCAGCCCCAGGGGACTGGCGCCTTCCGCCGCAGCATGCAGGAAGAGCTGCTGGAGATAAACCGCAGGAGTGCCTACGCGGTAAGCGGCCGGACCAAGCTGACGGACGAAGAGATCAGCGAACTGGCGAACAAGTATGATTTCCGGCACATGACTCAGGAGACCTACGACGCGTTTCTGGATGACCTGGTTGACAAGGGTGTGCTCTCCAGGGAGGAGACCGGATGGTTCGGCTATGGCGGCGTGGTGATAATGGATGCAATTGACGGTAAGGTATATACTGTCAACCCGGTGCAGCCGGAGTTCCCGGCGTATGACCGGAACACTCCATTTCTCGCCGGTGGAAGAACCGGCAGCGGCGATATGGTGGCCTGGATCGCGCAGATGATGAAGCGGGTGGACTACGCGGGAGCAAACGGTCCGGAAGCCGAGAAGCGGGCGCTCCAAAGGAACGAAATGTACGGCGCGCTCAACGACGTGATTTCCCGCGGGGCGGGTGCAGGAGACCGGGGAGGATCCATCATCGACCAGGTGGCGAATCCTGACAGCGACTTTTACAGCGACATGTTTGCCCGCTTGAGAATTCAGTTGGAGCAGTCCGAAGAGGAGAAGAAAAAGCAGGCCATTATCGACGCGCTGGACAGCATTCTCAAAGGGATGCAATCCAAGGACGGCAAGGACCGGAAGGATATGGCCACATCCATGGCGGGCCTCTCCAAACAGATCAGCGAGCTGGACAAAGAGGATCCCCGCCGGGCGCAGCTGGACCTGTTCCGGCAGCGGCTGAACCGGATGGGCGTCTACGTGGACATGGACGAGGGCATCTTCGGCGGCAAGGACAAGGATTCCGAGACACTGACGGAGTACTTGATTGGCGAGGAAACCCAGGAGCTAAACCCCAGCATTTTTGATCCAATCTGAGAACCGAGGTGACAACAGACAGTGAACACAGTGGAAAACGCATTGCTTCAGCAGATGCAGAAGATGGCGGCCAGCATTGCCGCCATGCAGGGCTCTGTGAACAAGGATAAGGGTAATCAGGCCGCTGTCAGCTTCCAGGATATGCTTCAGCAGTCCGGCAATAAAGCCTCTTCTTCCGAGGCCCCTGGCAAGGAGCCGCAGGACAAGCCTCTTAAGGAGGTGGAAGAGGCCGTGGAGGAAGCGAAGCAGCCCCAGCTGCCTGGCAAAGACAAGGAGGAGCTGAAGGCCGAGAACCTGACCGGCAACCCCAATGCCATTGGCGTGATGGAGCTGTTCCGTCCTGAGATCGTGGAGACCGCAGAGCAGGTGGAGCCGGTGCTGAACCCCATCCCCGAGGAGACCGTGGAGGGTGCAGCCATGGACTTGGGCGGGCAGGCCCCTGAGATGGAGACTTCCGTTGACGCCGGAATCGGTGCGGAGGTGTCTATGGAGCAGCAGCCCAAGGACTTCCAGCAGGCTATGGAGGAAATGCCCCAGCAGCAGGACACGGAAACCGTCCAGCAGCCCCAGCAGGAAGCTTCCCCGCACCCCGTTCAGGACACAGAGAAGCCGGAAGCGCCAGTGGAAGTCCGGGTGGAGCAGGACGGTGAGGGTGAAGAGCCCACAGGCGAGGCCGCCGCAGCGGAACAGCCCGTGTTCCGGGAGACCCAGTCGGTGCCGGTGAAGGTGGGCGAGCGGTACGAGGTAGTGGATACCCAGCAGCCGGAGATGGACGATCAGATGGCGGATGTGATCCGTACTGCGGTCCAGACCGGCCAGGAGCGGATTGCCATCCGTCTGAATCCCCAGAATTTGGGCAGTCTGGTGATCGAGATGACCCGGGACACCGCCGGCGTGCTGCAAGTAGTGCTTCACGCAGCCACTCCCAAGGCCGAGGGGCTGCTTAACCAGCACCTGAACAATCTGCATACCGCTCTCCAGAGCTACGGTCATGAAGAGGTCCATGTGGAGGTTCAGCGGGGCGAGGAAAGCCAGCAGCAGAACTTCCGGCAGGCGGACCCCGACGGACGGGGCCAGCACCAGCACCGCCAGCAGCAGGAGCGTCAGGAAGAGCAGCAGAGCGGCGAAGAATTCATGCAGAAGCTGCGCCTGGGCCTGTTCGGCGTGGAAGACTGACAGGAAAGGAACGATAGGCAATGAGCGACAACAACTTCAGCGGGATTACCCCCGATATCCAGAGTTACTACGACCGGCTTAATAATGTTCAGGAGACCAAGTACAGAGCAAAAACCGTTACGTCGGACTCCGATCAGGCCAACAACACCCTGTCCTTTGAGGATATGCTGCTGCTGATGGTAACGCAGCTGCAAAATCAGACCATCGACAATCAGACCGACACCAACGACATGATGAACCAGATCATCTCCATGACCGTCATGCAGGCTGTTACAGAGGTGAGCTCCCAGGTGAAGGATCTGACCGAGGCCAACATTCTCAGCTACTCCGCCGCGCTGGTGGGACAGACGGTGACGGTGCCCGAGTATGACCCGAAGACCGGCGAGATCATTGGCGAGAAGGTCGGTGAGGTGACGGCCACCGGTATGTACAATGGCCAGCGGGTGATTTTCCTGGGCGACGAGTGCTATCCCCTTAATCAGATCATGGCCGTGGGCAAGCTGCCGGAGCAGAAGCCCGGAACCGAAAAACCCGGCGAAGGTGAAGGCACAGAGAAGCCTGGCGAAGGCGAAGGAGTCGAGAAGCCCGGCGAGGGCGCGGAGAAACCCGGTGAGGGTGAGAACGTGGAGAAGCCCGACGGCAGTACAGATGTACCCACCACGCCCGGAACGGACGAGAACGCTCCGGAAGAGAACGACAGCGGAATCGACGTCTCTGACAAGACGGTCGCGGAGGCTCTGGGATAAGACCCCATCCCTGCATCTCGCCGGAAAGAGGATGAAAGTATGGCAGAGTATCGAATTACACCCATAGACCGGTTGGGACAGGTGGAGCAGGTGCAGCCGGTTCGCCGCAGGGAAGCGGGAAGCCAATTCGGCTCTATGCTCCAACGGGAAATCGAGAGTGCTTCTCCGGCACAGGAGAGCTTCTCCGTGGCATTCTCCAAACACGCCAGAGCGCGGGCGGAGGAACGGGGCATCGAAGTGACGCCCACCCTGATGGATCAGCTGGCGGACAGCGTGGAGCGGGCCAGCGCCAAGGGAGCCACCAATATCCTGGCTTTTGACGCTACGCGGGCGTTTATTATCAACATCCCTCACGGCAGGGTGATCACCACCATGTCCCAGGAGGAGATGCAGGAGAACATTTTCACCAACATTGACGGCGCCGTTCTTCTCAAGTAAGAAAGAGCAGGACCTTTTCAGGATGCTTTGCCCTCCCGCCCGACTGGCGGGGGAGCGGCGGCGCTAAAAGGCAAAAAAGGAGAATTTGATCGCATGACTGGAGCAATGTATGCCGCTATCGGCGGCCTCAAGACCCACATGACCAACCTCAACGTCATCGGCAACAATATCGCCAACGTGAACACCACCGCCTATAAGGCCCAGCGGATGATTTTCCAGGAATCCCTGTATACTACCCGCCGGGCAGGCAGCGACGGCACCGCCATCCGGGGCGGCAACACCCCCTCCCAGATCGGTTACGGTTCGCAGGTGGGCTCCATTGACCTTAACATGTCTCCCGGAACCTTCAACCCCACTGGCTGGGGTCTGGACTGCATGATTGACGGCGACGGATTTTTCATGGTGGGCACCAAGGATATGGATTTGAGCAGCGGCGATGTGCTTAACCGCGCCATGCTGACCCGCGCCGGCGACTTCGACATTGACCCCATGGGCTATATCGTGGACGGTCAGGGCAACGTGGCTTACGGCTTCGCCATGGTGTACAATCCGGACTATGTGCCGGGCGCGACAGAGGAACAGATTGCAACAGCAAAAGCGGATGGAAAAAATATTCAGGATAAGCTGATTCTGAGCACCCAGCTGGTTCCTCTGCGGGTTCCCCTGAAGGCTGTGGAGCCTACAAAGGAAAATGGAGGCATTGATGCCAACGGCGAGAAGCTGTGGGAGGCTGGCGACCCTGTTTATGATATTCTGGGCGCGTGCCCGGAGGAGCAGGGGGGCGTTCAGAGCACAGAGCGCAAGAATCTTTCTCTGGCTGATCCCAAGTATTATGACGAGGATGGAAAGCTGGACTGGGGTGCTGATGGGATGCCGGAGGGTGCAGGAAGCCCAGACGGTCTGACAGCAGTCACGGATCTTCCGTATACCATCCCCAAGCCCAACTTTGACGGCCAAAAGGCATCGACCATGAGCCTGAGCGTCAATGAGAACGGTGCCATCATCTCCACCGCCGACAATGGCGACACCATGGTTATCGGCTATATGGCCATCGCCCAGGTGACAGCCCCCAACGGCGTGACCCATACTGGCGGTCCCTACTACAAGGCCCAGGAGGGCGCGGGTGAGATGACCGTAGGCATCGCGGGCGGCATTTTCGAGCCGGGCACCTACCTCAATAACGCCAAAAAGAGTGAGGAAGAAGATGGTTACACGCCGGAGCTGAAGAACCTGCTGGGACAGATGAAGTCTATCAAGGTTCAGGGCAGCGGTCTGGAGGCGTCCACCGCCGACGTGGCCACCGAATTTGCCAACATGATCGTCACCCAGCGCGGCTATCAGGCCAACACCCGTATCGTCACCGTCACCGACTCCATGCTGGAGGAGCTGGTGAACATGAAGCGGTAAGACTGACGTCTTTCTGAACGGTAAGCTTTGACCCAATCCCCGGCCGCCGGAAGGCGGCCGGGGGAGATGAAAGGAGAACGCCATGATCGTCCTGACCAAGCGGAACAACGAGCGGTTTCTGGTGAATCACAACCAGATCGAGAGCATCGAAATGATCCCTGAGTCCAAGATTGTGATGATGAACCGGGATTATTTCATTGTCAAGGAGACGCCGGAGGATATTATCAAGAAGATCCAGGACTACAATGCCAAGGTGCAGGACATCCATCGGATCGTTACCGTGACCGACAAGCGCTGACGCGCCCGGCGGGGGCGCGTTTGAGGGATGTTGAGGCAGAGGTCCTGGACGTGCTTCAAATGCGCCCTGCGAAAGAACTATCTCTCCCCTTCGGGGAGTAAAATGGGTGAGAAAAGATATGAATATTACCTATGTAATTGGTTTTGTTGGCGCTGTGGCGGTTATGATCATCGGTATGATGTTCGGCGGCGAGACGGGCTTCACGCCCAGCCAGGTCGGCAACTTCTGGGACCCGGCCAGCGTGTTCATCACCATCGGCTGTACCGTTATGATCATCATCGCCTCCTTCCCGCCATCCGCGCTGAAGGACATTCCCAAGCACTTCAAGGTGCTTATGAACACCAAGGGCAACAACCCTCTGGCTATTATTGACGAGCTGGTAGAGCTGGCCCAGGTGGCCCGTAAGAACGGCCTGCTGGCCCTGGAAGAAAAGGGCAACCAGCAGGAGGACCCCTTCTTCAAGCAGTGCATCATGCTCATCGTGGACAACAACGACGCCGACCAGGCCCGTGAGATCATGATGAACGACATTGAGCAGTCCTCCGCCCGCCACGAGGCCGGCGCGGGAATGTACGACAAGGGCAGCTCCGTGGCCCCGGCCTTCGGCATGGTGGGTACGCTGGTCGGTCTGATTAACATGCTGCGCGCCATGGACGTATCCAGCGGCGGCGGCGATCTGGGTCCCGCCATGGCAACCGCTCTGGTGACTACCCTGTATGGCTGCGTTATGGCCCACATGGTCTTTGGCCCCATTTCCTCCCAGCTGCGCCAGCGGGACGAGGAGGAGATGCTCTGCAAGCTGATTATCGTGGAGGGCATCATGTCCATTCAAGCGGGAAGCAACCCCAAAGCCCTGCGGGAGAAGCTGCTGACCTTCGTGGCCCAGCGCCAGCGGGATGGCGGCGGAGCCGGCAAGGCAGGCAAGGGCGGCGAAGCCGAATAAAGGGGCGAAGCGGCGAAATAAGGAGAGCGGAACATGGCTTCTATTAAAAAGAAAAAGGGCGGCGAAGGCGGCGCCAACTGGATGGACACCTATGGCGACATGGTGACGCTGCTGCTGTGCTTCTTCGTATTGCTGTACTCCATGTCCACCATCAGCGAGGAAAAGTGGATGATGATCGTACAGAGCTTCAACAAGGATGCTGAAGTCAGTACGGACGACAAGCCTCTGGGTCCCGACGGCCAGAATGACGAGCAATTAGGCGACGACATGCCTATGACGCAGGACGAGGTCAACGAGGACGTGGAGATGATCCTGAAATATCTGGCGGAGTATGCCGCCGGACAGAATGATGAGTCTGTCGTGGAGCCCACCGTAGGGGATGGATATATGTATATCCGCTTCAGTGACGACGTGTTCTTCAGGGGCGACAGCTACACTCTGCTTCCCGCAGGGCAGGAGGCGCTGCTGGGCCTGTGTCCCATTCTCAACAATGCAAGAACCTATATTGATGAGATTGTCGTCAGCGGCCACACCGCAACAGCCCAGGGCACCTATAACGCCAACAAAGACCGCGTTCTGGCAGCCAGCCGCGCGGCCACAGTGGCGGCTTTCCTTCAGGAGAACACCGAGGTTGACTACGCCAGGATTGTGGATCAGGGATACGGACAGTGGCGGCCCATTGCAGGCAATGTGGAGGAAGCGGAGCGCCGGAAGAACCGCCGGGTGGAGATCATGATTTCCTTCTCGGACGAGGAGCTGGACAGTCCTTTTGCCGGCAGCGTCACGGAGTATTACACCACCACCGGCCAGTCCAATCCCAGCGACCCCACTCAAAGCACTACCAATACAGCGGCGGAGTGATCCCGCTCCCCGCGCCATATCCGTCAGAGCAGAAGCGCCCGGCTCCCGTTAAGGCGCGCTTGGAATCCAAAGTTGGGAATGAGGAGACAGTATGGCAGAAGTCTTATCACAAAGCCAAATTGACGCCCTGCTGGCTGCGGCCCAGAGCGGAACGCTCGATGAGGGCCCCAAAAAAGAGGAGTCCCCCGAGAAAAAATATAAAAAGTATGACTTTTTCAGTCCCCGGAAATTCAGTAAGGACCGGCTGAAAATCCTCAACAGCATTTACGAGAACTACACCCGGGTTATCAACTCCCGGCTCAACGCCATGTTTCACTCCACCTGCGAAATCGAGGTGGGGTCCATCGAGGAGCTGCATTACTACGAGTTCTCCAACGCGCTGAGAGAGGGCGACGTGCTGGCCTTGGCAAAGCTGAACCGGGAGGAGCTGCAGGAGGAGTCCCCGATTCTGATTCATCTGGCCACGCCGGTGCTGCTGACCATGATGGACCGGATGATGGGCGGCGAGGGTGAGCCGGATGACGGCCTGGACCCCGACTACAAGCTGACGGATCTGGAGCTGAACATGTACAAGGACATCATCAGTGATATGATGAAGTTTTTGGGCCGAAGCTGGGAGAACTACATCAGTTTGGATTTCTCCTATGTGCGTACGGAGACGAACCCCACCTTGGTGCAGCTCATCGGTTATGACGATACGGTTGTCATCGTGGGGCTGGATATCCGCTTCCCCAACAGCAGCGGGCGGCTGAGCATGTGCCTGCCGGGGGAAATGCTGACCAATATCTTCACGGAGATCAGCAAGAATACCGGCCATCGCAACAGTGGAGAAGACAAATCCGAGGAGATTTTTGACTCCCTGCGGGATTCCGATCTGGAGATCATCGCCGAGCTGGCCCGTACCAGGCTTCAGCTGAGCGATATCTACCACTTGAACGTTGGCGACGTGGTAGACATCCAGCAGCCCAAGGACGCCCCCATCTTCCTGAATATCAGCGGCAGACGGTGGTTTGACGGGCGCATGGGAATATATAACAAGCAAATGGCCGTGAAAATCGGTGAGACATATATTAAGGCGTAAAGGAGCGTAATCCTGATGGGAGAAATAAAATTTAGTCCAATGGTGGTCGATGCCATCGGGGAGGCCATGAATATCAGCCTCGGCTCCTCCGCTACGGCAGTTTCCAATATGCTGGACCACCGCGTGGACATTACAACCCCCACGGTTCAGGTGATCAACGCGGAGGATTTTTCTCTTGGCCGGATCGAGCCGGCCATCGGCGTGGAGATCAAATATGTCTGCGGCCTGGAAGGCAGCAACATTATGATGCTCAAGCGCAGCGACGTAAAGGCCATTGTGGACATCCTGCTGGGTACGGAGACCCCCGATGAGGAATTCCAGCTGGACGAGCTGAGCATCAGCGTGGTCTGCGAGGTCATGAACCAGATGATGGGCGCGGCCTCTACGGCCCTCAGCGATCTGCTGGGACGGATGGTGAACATCTCCACCCCTGAATCCTTTGAATTAGAGGATTTGGATAAGGTGCGGGAAGAGCACTTCCCGGTTCAGACGGGGCCCATCGTGGTGGTCAGTTTCCGGCTGAGCATTGAGGGCGTCGTGGAAAGCGAGTTCATGAACGTCATGAGCGTGGATCTGGCCCGGGAGCTGGTTTCCGGCATGGGGCTGGATGTTGACGGAGAAATGGGCGGAGCATCCGCTCCGGCGCCTGCTCCCGCTCCCGCACCGGAACCCGCGGCCTCCTCCGGCGGCACTATGACCCAGGAGGAGATTGAGAGGATGATGGCCGGCGGCGTGGGGAGCGCACCGGAACCTGCCTCCTCCTCCGGCGGCACCATGACCCAGGAGGAAATTGAGAGGATGATGGCCGGAGGGATGGAAGCTGCGGCTCCCGCTCCGGCAGCGCCCGCGCCTGCGCCAGCCCAGGGGAACGGACAGCAGCCGGGCGGATATCCGCCGCCCTATCCAGCCTATCCCCCCCAGGCGCCTGCCGGACAAGGCGGGTATCCCTATCCCCCTTATCCGCCCTACTATATGTATCCGCCGCAGCCCCAGCAGCCTGCCCAGCCGCCGGAGCCCAAGGTCATCAGCACCCAGAAGCCCAAGATGGAGCCCCTCAGCGCCGACGCCCGTCTCAGTCAGGAGCAGAAAGAGAATCTGGATCTGATTATGGGGGTATCTCTGGAGGTCGCGGTGGAGATCGGCCGTACCAGACGGAAGATTCAGGACATCATTGCCTTCTCCAAGGGGTCGCTGGTTGTGCTGGATAAACTGGCCGGAGAGCCGGTGGACCTGCTGGTCAACGGCCAGTGCATCGCCCGGGGCGACGTGGTGGTCATCGACGACAATTTTGGCATCCGCATCACCGAGATTCTGCAAAAGCCTGATATTAATGAACTGACAAAATTCTGATGAAATTTGGCAGTATGACATAAATCCTACGATCAATACTAACTAATAATGTAAAGGAAAAGGTGTATAGTATGGCTAAGATTCTTTTGGTTGACGACGCTGCGTTCATGCGCAAGGTAGTCAAGGACGGCCTGAGCAAGGCGGGTTACACGGATCTTCACGAGGCTGTGGACGGTGCGGACGCTGTGGAGAAGTTCAACGCTCTCAAGCCGGATCTGGTTCTGATGGACATCACCATGCCCAACATGGATGGTCTGGAGGCTCTGAAGGCCATCCGCGCCGCCGACGGCAATGCCAATGTGGTTATGTGCTCCGCCATGGGACAGGAGACAATGGTCATCGACGCCATCCGTTCCGGCGCCAAGGACTTCATCGTCAAGCCCTTCAAGATTGAGCGCGTACTCAAGACCGTTACCTCCATCGTAGGCGAGCCCTGATGCCTTGGGACTTGCTCTCCCTGCTGGGCATTCTGCTGGTTCTGCTGCTGGTTCTGGGGGCCTGCTGGCTGTTTACCCGCTGGGCGGGGACGGGCCTGTCCGGGCATCTGGGAATTCCGGCGGCAGGACGGCAGATGAAGATTCTGGAACGGCTGCCGGTGGGGAGAGATCAGGCCCTGCTGGCGGTGCAGCTGGGCGGGCGGTATTTTTTAGTTGGCAGTTCTCCCTCCGGATTCTCCCTGCTGTGTGAACTGACAGAGGAGGAGGGGGCCCTATGGGCTGTTCCCCCCTCCGGTACTACAGCAGGGGGAAACGCTCTGAATTTCCGGGAAATCATGGGGAAGTTCCGAGAGAAGAAATGAGAGGAGGCGGGAGAATACATGCCCACTGACGCGATTATCAACGTCAATGGCGACAGCGTACAGGCGCTGGACATATCATTGCTGCTGGTGGTTGTCACCTTGCTGCCCACGCTGGTGGTAATGATGACATCTTTCACCAGATACGTGGTGTCCCTCTCCTTCCTGCGTACCGCCATGGGCACCCAGCAGACTCCGCCCAACACGGTGCTGGTGGGGCTGGCGCTGATCCTGACCCTTTTTACCATGACGCCGGCCATAAATGACATCCGAACAGAGGCTTACGACCCCTACGTGGCCGAGGAGATCGGCCAGGAGGAGTTTTTCCAGCGAGCGCAGGTGCCTCTCAAGCGCTTCATGCTGCGCAATACGGAGATTGGCAGTCTGGAGCTGTACTGCCGCATGGCCGGCGAAACAGCCCCCGCCACAGCGGAGGAATTGGAGCAGGCGGTGGATTTGCCGCTGCTGGTGATTGCACCGGCCTTTGTGACCACGGAATTGAAGGCGGCGTTCTGGATTGGATTTCTGGTGTATATTCCCTTTATGCTCATTGACGTGATCGTATCCTCCACGCTGATGAGTATGGGTATGATTATGCTGCCGCCCTCCATGATCTCCACGCCTTTCAAAATCCTGCTGTTCATCCTGCTGGACGGGTGGAATCTGCTGTTCTCCACCTTAATCCAGACCGTGAGATAAAGGGGGCGTGGGAAGATGGATACCTCCATGGTAGCGGAGGTCCTGCGTGAGGGCGTCTGGGTGGTCATCAAGCTGTGTGCGCCCATGCTGCTGCTGAGCATGTCAGTGGGCGTACTGCTGGCCATTTTTCAGGCTGTCACCCAGATCCATGAGCAGACACTGTCCTTTATCTTCAAGCTGACGGTGGTCATCATTGTACTGCTGGTAGGTGGAAGCTGGATGATGGAGACGCTGCTGGATTACGCCCGCAGCCTCTTCGATCTGATGCGCGGTTAGGGGGCGGCGGCGTGGATTGGGCGCAAGTTACCCTGTTTTTCATGATTTTGGCCCGGATGAGCGGCTTTGTCCTCTTTAATCCGCTGTTGGGCCGGCAAAGTGTCCCCGGCATTGTCAAAAGCGGCTTTATTCTGCTGCTGAGCGTCACGGTGTTTCCCATGACCCCCTATACTCCCACGGTGCCTGAGAGCATTCTGGAGCTGGCTGTGCGGATGCTTCTGGAGCTGGGAATGGGCTATCTGCTGGGGATTGTGATGAATCTGTTCTTTTATATTCCCCTGCTGGGAGGCGAAACCATTGATATTCAGATGGGCATGAGCATGGGCAAGACCTATGACCCCGGCAGCCATGCCTCCACCACGGTGACAGCCTCGCTGCTGAACATTCTGATGATGCTGCTGTTTTTTGCCGGCAATGGGCATCATACCATGCTGCAGATTTTCATGACCTCCGGGCGAATCGTGCCCTTCGGGCAGGCAGCCTTCGGGCAGGAGGTTTATCAGGCCATCATTGAGCTGTTTGTTACCTGCACCATTATGGGCATCAAGCTGTGCATGCCCATCCTGGCGGCGGAATTGCTGGGGCAGGTAGGCATGGGCATTTTGATGAAGGTTATCCCCCAGATCAACGTCTTTGCCATCAATATTGAACTGAAGGTAATCATAGGTTTGCTGCTGCTGTTGGTTTTGCTGACGCCGTTCAGCGAGTATCTGCTGCGGGCAGAAAACGAGATGCTTATGCAGATGCAGCACCTTCTGACGGGAATGGGATGAGCTGACGGCAGACGGTCCGGTGTGAGAAAGGGGGGAGCGAGCGGTGGCCGGTGACTCCAAAACCGAAAAAGCAACCCCCAAAAAGCGACGGGACGAACGAAAAAAGGGCAACGTCATGATGAGTAAGGATGTGGTGGCTGTAGCCACCCTCCTGGGCAGTCTGGCGATGCTGAAGCTCATGAGCGGCATGATTTCTCAGGAGGCGGACAGTCTGTTCCGCACTTGCTTCAACTATATTGCGGAGACTACGCCGGACGCCATGCCCGATATTTTGCGCCCCCTGCTTTTCAAGTGTATTTTGACCGCAGCGGCGGTGGCCGGGCCATTTTTGGCCGTCACCGCAATACTGGCCGTATCGGCCACCTTTGCGCAGACCAAATTGCTGGTCAGCGGAGAGTCTCTGAAGCCAAAGTTCAACCGTATTAGCCCTTTACAGGGATTTAAGCGGCTCTTTTCTTTGCGCAGCGTGATTGAGGCCCTGAAGGGAATTCTGAAAATCACGATTCTGCTGTATCTCATTTATAATTATTTCCAAAAAGTGGCCATTGGATTCTCCAGATTTCTGGACATGGAGATCAGTCAGGCCTGTTCCATTTTGTTTGACGACATCCTTACGCTGATTGTGCAGGTTGTCATCGCCTTCACAGCGCTGGCCGGAGCGGACTACCTTTACCAGTGGTGGGACTACGAGCGGCAGCTGAAGATGTCCAAACAGGAAGTGAAGGAAGAATACAAGCAGACCGAAGGCGACCCACAAGTGAAAGGAAAGATCAAGGAGATCCAGCGGCGCCGGGCCCAGCAGCGCATGATGCAGCAGGTTCCCGGAGCGGATGTGGTGATCCGTAACCCTACCCACGTGGCTGTAGCGCTGAGGTATAAGCCGGATATTGACGACGCGCCGCTGGTAGTGGCAAAAGGACTGGATGAATTGGCCCTGCGCATTGTGGCTGTGGCCGAGGAAAATGGCGTCGCCGTTATCGAAAACGTTCCCCTGGCCCGCGGACTGTATGCGGACGCGCCGCTGGACAGGATGATCCCCATGGAGTTCTATGGACCTGTGGCGGAGGTACTGGTCTATGTGCTCAAGCTGGACCAGGAGGAAAAACCCCGGCAATGAAGTGGAAACTGTCTGCCCTTTATGGGCGTTGATATAGTTAAAGTAAGGCAGCCTAGAGCTTATTTCTGGAAAGGACCTTGCCCATGAAGCGAATTCTCCAAAACGCCATAGCGCTCGCGGTGGTTGTCATCGTCCTGTTCATTGTAGTTCCCTTACCCCTGGCACTGCTGGATGTGCTGCTGGTGGTGAATATCTCCCTGTCCATGCTGATTCTGGTTATCACCATGACGGTGTCGGATGCGCTGGATTTCTCTATTTTTCCGTCCCTGCTGCTGATTACCACGCTGTTCCGATTGGGATTGAACATTTCCACAACCCGGCAGATTCTGGGTAACAACGGCAACGCCGGCAGCGTGATTCTCTCCTTCGGTAATATGATTACCCAGGGAAATATCGTACTGGGTGTCATTATCTTTCTGATTATCGTGCTGGTCCAGCTGATCGTCGTGACCAAGGGCGCGGAGCGTGTGTCCGAAGTGGCGGCCCGTTTCACCCTGGACGCCATGCCCGGCAAGCAGATGGCTATTGATGCAGACCTGAGTTCCGGCTTGATTGATGAGCAGGGGGCCAAGGACCGCCGGGCAAAAATCCAGAAGGAAGCGGATTTTTATGGCGCAATGGACGGTGCCACCAAGTTTGTCAAGGGAGACGCCACCCTGAGCCTGATTGTTACCGCCATTAACTTCGTGGGCGGCCTGATTATGGGTGTGACCATCGGTAAGATGGAGATGGGCGTGGCGGTGCAGACCTACTCCATCGCCACCATCGGTGACGGTCTGGTCAGTCAGATTCCTTCTCTGATGATCTCTACGGCCACTGCCATGGTAGTTACCCGGACCGTATCCGACGGCAGCCTCAATGACGACGTGGTCCGGCAGTTTTTGGGCCAACCCAAAGCCATTCTTACCGCCGGACTGGTGATTGCGCTGTTGGGCTGCATTCCCGGCACTCCCCATGTGCCGCTGCTGATCGTGGGCGTCGGGCTGGCCGTTTCCGGCTGGTTTATCAGCACCAAAGCCGATAAGCAGCAGGTGGAGGAGGCCGCTGTTCAGGCGGCTGCCGCCGCAGTGCAGGAGGAGGCGCCTCAGCCAAGCGCCAATGAGTTCTATAAGGATATCAACAATATTTATCCGCTTTTGACGGTGGATCCCATCGAAATGGAGTTTGGATACAGTCTTATTCCCATGGTGGACGAAAACAGCGGCGGCAAGCTGATCGGCCGCATCGTCATTTTCCGCAGGCAGTACGCTCAGGATATGGGCTTTGTCATTCCCTCCATCCGCTTCCATGACTCCTCTGCGCTGGGAACCAACCAGTATGTGGTGAAGATCAAAGGCGAAGAGGTGGCCCGGGGCGAGATTCTGGTGGACTATTATCTGGCCTTGGAG
Source organism: uncultured Oscillospiraceae bacterium (assembly GCA_910579725.1). Lineage (GTDB taxonomy): Bacteria > Bacillota > Clostridia > Oscillospirales > Oscillospiraceae > Pelethomonas. The sequence goes on from CAJTUD010000005.1 coordinate 68,218, forward strand.
CCGGCCAATCCCGCCGGAGAGATCGACGGTATTGAAACTGTGGAGCCTGCTTATGGCATTCCTTCCCGGTGGATTCTGCCAGAGAACAAGGAAATGGCGGAAATTTACGGCTATACGGTGATTGACCCGCTCTCGGTTATGCAGACTCACCTCAGCGAGGTTGTTCGCTCTCATGCCCACGAACTGCTGGGCCGGGCAGAGGTGATTCAGCTGGTGGAAAATCTCAAGCGAACCTCTCCCGAGCTGGTGGAGGAGGCGATTCCCAATTTCCTCAGCTATGCCCATCTGGAGCGTATTCTTCGCAACCTGCTGCGGGAGGGCGTGCCTATCCGGGATCTGGGCACCATTCTGGAAACCGCAGTGGACGCTCTGGCTACCACCAAGGATTTGGATATGGTTACAGAGAATGTCCGCTCCGCGCTCAGCCGCACCATCACCCGCCGCTTCTGCGAGCATGGGCAGCTGCGGGTGGTTACGCTGGATGCCGAGGTGGAGAAGCGGGTGATCGCATCCCTGAGCAAGAACGAGCAGGGAATTTACCTGGCCATGGGTCCCGATCTCATGCAGCAGATTGTTACCCAGCTGGCGGATTTGATCAAGAAGTTCAACGATCTGGGGCAGACGCCCATTGTGCTGACCAGCCAGGTCATCCGGGTCTATTTTGCCCGGATGCTGGCTCAGTTTTACCCGAATCTGTACGTGTTGGCCTTCAATGAGATTACCAGTGACGTGCAGATTCAGTCCCTTGGCAATATTACCATGCTGCGGGATGCCGGAGCGCAGAGAAAGGCGGCGGCAGTATGAGCGCCGGGGGCGCCCCTCTGACCATGGAGGAGCTGGGTTATACCCAGAGAGAGCTGGATGAGATGAGCAAGGAGGATCTGCTCCTGCTCTATCGCTCCAGCGGCTGTCCGGACCTGAAATGGCCTTTGGCTCTGCGGTATGTCGGGCTGGTGAAGTCCATTGCTTTGCAGGTGCGGGGCGTGTATTCCAGCTTCGCTCAGGTGGACGATATCATCAACGAAGGGGTTCTGGCTCTGGTGGGAGCCATTGACAAGTTTGATCCCGACAAGGGAATCAAGTTTGAAACCTTTGTCTCCAAACGCATCCGCGGGGCGGTCATTGACCTGGCCAGACGGCAGGACTGGGTGCCCCGCAGTGTGCGGCGGAAGGCCCGGGAAATTGATCAGGCCAGCGTGGAGCTTTACTCCGAGCTGGGCCGCTGTCCCACCGACAGCGAAATAGCCGGCCGGCTGGGCATCAGTAGCCAGCAGTATCAGGAGGATCTGGCCAACTCCGCCCTGTGCAACCTGCTCAGTCTGGATTCCATTTTTGACGATCAGGAGCAGGGAGGGGTGGACGTGGCGGACAGCGCCGGCGCGGGCCGCCCGGAGGACTCTCTGCTGCGTCAGGAGCTGCTGGACACACTTACCGAGGGCATTGCCTCCCTGCGGGAGAACGAGCAGATGGTGGTGTCCCTGTACTATAGGAAAAACCTCAGCATGAAGGAAATTGCCCAGGTCATGGAGGTCAGCGAACCGCGCATCTCCCAGATTCATTCCCGGGCCATCCAGAAGCTGAAGCTGTATATGAAGCAATACATGAATGGGGAAAAATGATCCCCCTGAGAGGAGAGACTGCTTATGTTCAAGGGATTTTATCAGCTTACCTCCGCCATGCTCAGTCAGGGCCGCCGGCTGGATGTGATTTCCAACAATATGACCAACGTTTCCACCGCCGGCTATAAGGCCGACCGGTATACCGACAGTACCGCTTTCAAAGAGGTGATGCTCAGCCGGGTGGGGAACAAAGACAAGGTCAATACCGAGGAGCTGGGACGGATCAGCTATATTCTGGCTCCCGACGAGCTGTATACGGACTACACACAGGGCTCTCTGGAAGAGACGGAGCTGCCGCTGGATTTTGCCATCGAAGGGGACGGCTTCTTTGCGATTGAGTGGAACGGCGAAGTGGGCTATACCCGGGCGGGAAGTTTCAACCTGGATGAAGAGGGCTATCTGGTGCTGCCGGGGCAGGGCCGGGTGCTGGACGCCAACCGCCAGCCCATTCAGCTGCCCACGGACAATATCTACGTGGATGCGGACGGGGGCATCTTTACCATGGAAAACCGCAACCAGCTGGCCACGCTGGGGATTTTTGCCTTCCAGGACAACGGAGCTCTGGTACGCAATGACCACGGTCTGTTTACCGGCGGCCAGCTTCAGGAGAGCACAGGTTATGTCATCCACCATGGCATGGTGGAGCGCTCCAACAGCAACATGGTCCACGAGATGGTGGCAATGATGGGTGCCCAGCGGGCCATCCAGAGCGCTGCGGAGATGAGCAAGATTTATGATCAGGTCATAACCAAGGATACCACCGAGCTCGGCCGCCTGTAAGGTGAAGAGCTTGCTGTCATAAGAACGGAAAGGAAGGTGCGCGTCAGATGAATATGTCATTTTACAGCGCCGCCGTCGGCGCCTACCAGCAGCAGCTGCGTATGGATGTCCAGTCCCATAATATTGCCAACGTCAACACCCAGGGCTACCGCTGCGAGCGGGTTGCCTTCGGCGAGCTGATGAACCGCAATGTGGAGGGCATTGACGGCGAGCGGCTGCCCAAGGGTACCGGCGCCAGAATGATCCACGCCCCCATTGATACCAGCAGCCGGGGGTTCAAGGAGACAGGGATGACCTTTGACTTCGCCATTAACGGAGACGGATTTTTCGCCGTGTTCGATCCGGCCACGGAGGAGGTGTCCTTTACCCGGGACGGAGCCTTTGAGATGAACGAGTTTCTCATTCCTCCCGCGGAGGACGCGGAGCCGGAGTACGATGAAAATGGCGAGCTGATTCCCCCACAGGCCACCTCCGTGTGGCGTCTGAGCGATAACTTTGGCCGCTGTGTGCTGGACCCGGAGGGAAACTTTATTGTCATTGATCCCGAGAACCGGGAAGCGGATTTGAACATTGGCGTTTTTGATTACGCCATCCATTATGGAATGCTGCACACCAACGACAACCGGTTGGTAGCCACCGATCTTAACGGACAGTTGTACCTGGGCACCGGCCAGGTGGTGCGGGGGCTTCTGGAAATGAGCAACACCGACCTGACGCAGGAGTTCATCAAGGTGATTGAATCCCAGAGAGCCTTCAGTTACTGCCTGAAGATGGTGACTGCCACGGATGAGATTGAGACGACCTTCAATAATCTGAGAGGATAAGGGGAGGGCGGAATATGAACATCAAAAGCTTTGATCAGCTCAACTCCCTGGAGCTGGACACCCTGAGGGAAATTGGCAGCATCGGCACCGGCAACGCGGCCACCGCACTGGGCCAGCTGCTGAACAGGGAGGTACGCATCACTTTGCCGGAAGTGCGGATCATGGGCTATAACGAGGCCATTGACTGGATTGGCGGGCCGGAGGCCGTTACCGCCGGCGTGTTGGTGGGTATGGGCGGCCAGATGAGCGGTGTGATGCTGTCGGTACAAAAGCTGGAATTCATCAATCTGGTGCTGGGCGCCATGCTGGACGTACAGATCAGCGATTACGGAGAGCTGGAGGAGATGCACCAGTCCGCGCTCATTGAAGTGGGCAATATTCTCATCTCTACTTTTATCAATGCCCTCTCGGGATTGTCGGGAGTTGCCGTCAATCTGACGGTGCCCGGCTTCGCCGTGGATATGCAGGGAGCCATTCTGGCTGTGCCTATGGCGATGTACGGAGGAACCAGCGATTACCTGATGACCATTGGGGGAAACTTCGTCTGCGACAGCAAGCATGTCCCCTGCCACCTGCTGCTTTCGCCTGATGTGCGTTCTCTGAACTTTTTATTAGCAAAGCTGGGCGTTGCGGAATGAACGATAAAATTACTGTCGGAATTGCGGATATGAAAATGGCCAAGGGCTCCGGCGTACTGATTACTTATGCTCTTGGCTCCTGTATCGGACTGTGCTTTCAGGACCCCGCTCTTCGTCTGGGAGCGCTGCTGCACGTGATGCTCCCCATGAATATGGAGGCGGGGCGGAAAAACCCGATGAAATATGCCGACACCGGTATCCGGGAAACGGTGCGGCAGATGACGGGTCAGGGGGCTCTGAAAAGCCGTATTACAGTAAAGATTGCCGGCGGAGCCAAGATGTTTGAGGTCAGCGGCGGCAGTCTTGGAAATATTGGACAGAGAAACATTGAAAGCGTCCACACTATTCTCCGGCAGGAGGGCATCCGCCTGATTGCGGAGGATGTGGGGGGCACAGTGGCCCGGACGCTGCTCTTTGATGTAGCCAGCGGACAGGGGTGCATCCGGTCCTACGGCCGGCAGGATATATTTTTCTAAGAAATAATTTAGAGATGGGAGTGTCAGAGAATGGCTGAAACGCACAACAGCCGGATCCTGCTGGAGTCCGGTACCAATGAAATTGAGATCATGAAGTTCACCATCGGAGGGAATCTGTATGGCATCAACGTAGCCAAGGTCCGCGAGATCATGATCTCCGAGCCGGTCAAGCCCATGCCCCATGCCCACCCCTCGGTGGAAGGAATCTTCAAGCCCCGGGATTCGGTGCTGACGGTGGTGGATCTGCCCCAGTACCTGGGCGTGGAGAGCGAGAAGAATCCCAAAGATATTTTTATCATCACCAATTTCAACAAGATGTTCATTGCTTTCCGGGTTCACACCGTGGACCGCATCAGCCGTATCTCCTGGACAGATATTCAGAAACCGGATAAGACGGTTTCCGGCGGAGCGGAAGGCGTGGCCACCGGTATTGCCCAGTGTGACGGCGATCTGGTGACGATTCTGGATTTTGAGCGCATTGTGGCGGAGATTGCGCCGGAAACCACCATCCAGATGTCCGAGGTGGAACGCCTGGGTCCCCGGGACCGGAATGACAAGCCCATCTGGGTGGCGGAGGACTCGGTGCTGCTCAGCAAGATGATCGGGGACTCTCTGCGGAAAGCCAACTATGTCAACTTGAAGATGTTCCCCAACGGGCAGGAGCTGTGGGAAGCCCTGACCTCCCTGCCGGAGAGCCGCGAGCTGACCCGGGACGTGGCGCTGATCATCACGGATATTGAGATGCCCCAGATGGATGGTCACCGGCTGACCAAGCTGGTGAAGGACCATCCCCGCTTCCAGGAAATCCCTCTCATTATCTTTTCTTCCCTTATCAGCGAGGAGATGCGCATCAAGGGCCGGCAGCTGGGAGCCGACGAGCAGCTGACCAAGCCGGAAATCGGCCATTTGGTGGATGTGATGGATCATCTGCTGGAGAGAGTGTCCCAGGCCAAATAGGGAAGGAGTATTATCACTATGGCCAACATGGCAAAAACCAAGTATATTGTCCGCCAGCCTATCAAGGATTTGCAGGGCGGAGTCTTGGGCTACGAAATCCGTTATGCCGGCGAGGACGCCGGGTTCAATGGAGAAAACGGCCAGGATTTTGCGGCGGCGGAAACCATTTATAACTTTCTGACCCAGGCCAGTGACACCACGCTGAAAGGTGCGCTGAATTTCATGACCTTCACCACAAACCTGCTCATGAAGCAGACGCCCAAACTGTTTGCGCCAGAGGAGCTGGTCATTGTGGTGGGGGAGAGCGTGATCATTCATCCTCTGGCCATGCGCTTTGTGGAGCGTTACCGTCAGGAGGGGTATTCCGTAGCGGTGAAGGATTTCCAGTTTGCCCCCCGGTTTATCTCCAACCTGCGGCAGTTTGACTATGTGATGGTGGACCTGCGCCACGCCGAGGACGCAGGAGTGCGCCGTCTGGCGGAGATGGTCCATAACATGGGGAAAAAGTGTGTGGCCACCGGCGTGGATACCGAGGAGCTCTATCAGAAAGCCTTCATTTTGGGGGCCGACGCCATGTGCGGCCGTTATGCCGCCGAGCAGATGTTCACCGCCGTCCACTCCGCCAATTACTTGCAGAGCAACTTCTTCCGTCTGCTGGTGGCTATCACCAAGGACGAGCCCGAGGTGGAGGAGATCGAGCAGATCATCTCCATGGATGCCAGTCTTACCTACAGTCTGCTGCGGATTGTGAACTCTGCTTATTTCGCTCTGCGCAACCGGGCCACCAGCGTCCACCAGGCGGTAACGATCCTGGGCCTGGGTCAGCTGCGTCAATGGATTTACCTCATGGGCTGCCGGGACGAAAAGGGAGAGCTGGACGAAAATCAGGAGGAGATGCTCAAGCTCTCTTTTACACGGGCCAATTTTGCCAGCGAACTCATGCGCTATGCCAAAAATATGCCGGTGGGCCGGAGCGACGCTTATTTGATGGGTATGTTCTCCACGCTGCAATTTCTGATTGCAGCACCTCTGGAGGACATTCTCTCGGAGGTCGCCATTTCTATCGACGTAAAAGACGCGCTGATCAACCACGAGGGCCGCTGCGGGTTGCTGTACGATCTGATTCTCGCCTATGAGCGGGCGGATTGGGCTACCATCAACCGCATCGGTGAAGAGCTGGGGCTGCCTATGGACCGTCTGCCGGAAATTTACTTCCAGTGCCTGGACGACGTCAACAATATCTGGCGTCAGCTGACCGATATGGGCGGGGAAGAAGCGGCGGAATAAAACTCCCGCGAAGAACAAAAGGACCGGACCCAAGTGGGTCCGGTCCTTTTCTGCCTGTCACATCAGCAGATTTTCACGATCATGCCTGGGGCTGTCCATGACAATCTTACAGGCGCGGGTGAGCTGGGCGAAAATGGTGCTGTTATAACGGCTTTCATAGACGGTGAGCATGGCGTGCGCCTCTGTCCGGCGGCGTACAATATAGGAAGGCTGAAGGTTTGTCAGGGTCAGTGCCCGTACATCTGCCGCGCACCGTTCACAGGAGCATAGACCGAACATTTTGATATACCGGGGCGCTTTTTCCGCTACCAGAGATTCCATTACGTTGACGACAACCAGCTCGTCCGGGTCTGGACCGGCAGGCTTCGGTGCGGATTTGGGTTCGGGTTCGGGCTCCGGCTCCGGTTCGGGCTCCGGCTCCGGCTCGGGTTCGGGCTCCGGCTCGGGTTCGGGTTCCGGTTCGGGTTCGGGCTCCGGTTCGGGCTCGGGCTCAAGTTCCAGTTCGGGCTCCGGCTCCGGCTCGGATTCGGCTTCCAGTGCGCCGTCCAATTCAGAAAGCAGTTCATTTTCCAACGCATCCTTGATTTGCAGAGAAATCTGCTCATCATTGTTGCGGGCCACCTCCAGAATGGGCGGCGCAAGAGGACGGGGAGAGGATTCCAGCCCGCCTTCAGCAGGGGCAATGACTTCGGTATTCTCAGGGGATACGGGAGGCTCTGCCTGAGAAACAGCGGGCGGGCGGATTGTCTCGTTCTCTCCTCCAGGAGCCAGCAGATTCAGTACATGAGCAGTTTTGCTGCTCTTTGTGTTCTTTTTCGGGGTGGCCATGGGTACCATCTCTCCTTAAATGATTCTCAATTGATTTCATCCGGCAAGAGATCAGATGGGCAGCGCCCTGGTGATCTCGTCAATCAAGGCCCGGAAATCCGAAGCCGGTTTGGAGGCGGGGGCATAGCTGAGAACGCTCTCTCCGTGGGCAGGGGCTTCCGCTACTGAGACGCTGGTGCGGATTTTCGCCTCAAAGACCGTGGTGTCCAGCTGGGCGGCGATCTGTCCGGCCATATCCAACACTTCCCGGTTGAGAGTGAAACGCTGATTGTACTTGTTGAGCAAAATGCCCAGCACCTTCAGCCGGGAGTTGTAGCACCGGCGGACAGTGTCGATGGTTTCCCGGATCTGGGCCACGCCCAGCAGGCTCAATATCTCCGGAGCCATGGGAATGACCAGCCCATCGGAAACAACGTAAGCGTTCACCGTCAGCACATTCAGCGCCGGCGGCGTGTCCACGATGATATAGTCGTAATCGTCCTGTACCTCTGCCAGGGCGTTTTTCAGCAGAAACTCACGGCCTGCCCGGTTAAATTCCAGCTCTGCGGCGCTCAGCAGGATGTTGCTGGGCAGAATGTCTCCGCACTCCGAGGGTACGATGACCTCTTTGATGGACCGGGTTCCCTTCATAACGTCATAGACCGTGGCACAGTTGTCAATATCCAGACCCAGACAGAAGCCCAGGCTTCCCTGGGGGTCAAGGTCCACGCCCAGTACCCGCCGGCCCATTTGGTGCAGGCCGGCCAGCAGGGCGCAGGAGGTGGTTGTTTTCCCCACGCCGCCCTTTTGGTTGGTGATTGTGATAACAGCAGACAAAATATCCCCTCCGCTCTGCAAAATCTTTTCAATGGCTCTTAACTTTACTATACTACGTGACGATAAAAAAGTACAGAGGGATATTCTCTTTTTCTGTAAATTTTAAAAAAGAACATTGTTACTTTATCATAAAGGAGAGATCAATATGGCATCCATCAACGGCGTCAGCGGAAATAATTTGACCAGCAGCCTGTATAATAGTGCCAATGTCATCAGCGGCCTTGCCAGCGGACTGGATACCGAGAGTATGATCGAAGGTCTGGTGCAGAGCTACCAGAAGAAGATCCAGGACTTGAGCAACAAATCCACCAAGCTGGAGTGGAAGCAGGAGGCCTACCGCAGCATTATCACCAAGATGAACGCCTTTGCCAGTAAGTACACCTCTTACAGCTCCTCCACCAACCTGATGAGCGCTTCCTTCTTCAACAGCGCTACCAAGGTGGCCGCTCAGGGCAAGTACGCCGACAAGGTGACTGCCAGCGGCCGTACCGACAGCAGTGTGAAGCTCAACAGTGTCAAGCAGCTGGCCGACGCCGCCCGGTACACCACCAAGAGCTCTCTGGATATTGGCTCCGACTTTGCCATTACCGCTGAGGATGGTGTGAAATTTACGGATACCGTGGAGATGGGCACGCTGTCCGGTTCCATGACCTTTGACTACGGCGGAAAGACCGTCAGCATAGTTTTTGACCCCAACAAGGATATGATTGATAACAACCTGTCCGCTGGGGACAAGGCCAAAGCGCTGGGCGACATGATCCGCGAGAAGCTGGACGACGCGAAGGTCACGCTCTCCACCGGAGAGACCAAGTCCGCCTCTGAGCTCATTGACGTCTCCACCGACGCCTCCGGCCGGATTTCCTTCAAGGACAAGAGCTCCGGCGGCAACAGCGTGTATATCTCCGGGGCCAGCGACTCTGTGAAGGAGACCCTGAGACTGGATCTGGAGAAGGCCGACGAGAAGAAGCCCGCTACCTTCCAGGTAGGCGCTTCCACCCAGCTCACGCAGACCCCCACCGTGGCCAGTCTGATTTCCGGCAAGGCGATGAACATTTCCCTGGACGGCAGAAGCAAGACCATTTTCCTGCCGAAAGTGGCGCGGAACGGGGATGGCTCCTATACCCTGACGCCTCCCACGCTGGGCAAGGACAAGGACGGCAACACCACGCTGTCCTATGATCCGCAAAAGGGTAAAAAGGTCAGCGAAAAAGAGTATGCCGACGCGTATGCCGCCATGGTCAACGATGAGATACAAAAGGAGTTCGGCCAGAAGATTACCGTTTCCAATGTGGGGACAGCAGATGAAAAAGGTGTCAAGTCCCTTCAGCTGAAGATTCAGGCTCCTGAGAATTCCAGCCTTGTGGTCAACTCTGACGCTGGCAAGGCGCTGGGGATTGGGAACTCCGCCACCAACTACCTTAACACTGGAAAGACTTTGGGCGAGCTGATAAAGGACGATAAGATGTGGGACGGCCTGCCCCAGGCCAAGGATGAGAAGGGCAAGCCTCTCAAGGACGAGGACGGCAACCAACTCTATGCCTTTGTCATCAACGGCAAGACTGTGGGCAACTACAGCAAGGAAAGCAAGCTGTCCGACATCATGAACGATATCAACAATTCCGATGCCGGCGTAAAAGTAAGTTATTCTCAGACCACCCGGGCATTTACCTTTACCAGCAAGGAGACCGGCGCGGAATATGGGATAGAGATGGGAGAGGGCCTGGCGCAGGCGCTGTTCCAGAAGCCCATGGAACCTATGGATAGCAGCGATACGCTGGAGAATATCCTGGGCAAGGATCATGAGTACGGAGATTCCTTCAAGATGAATATTGGCGGAAAGGCAATCGAGATCGGCCTGCCGCTGGATAAGACGAGTATGAAGGAAGTCACCATAGACGAGCTGGTGAGCTATGTCAACGGCGCTATCGGCGACCAGGGGATGAAGGCGTCTTTTGACAAGGACAGCAATACCATCACTGTGACCGATAAGGACGGCAAGAAGGTGAACGTGGAGTATGAGGACGAGACGTCCAAGGCCCTCTTTGCCCCGTCTGTAGAGAAGGGCGGTATTTATACCGCCGGCAAGGACGCCATCTTCCAGGTGGAGGTCAACGGTCAGACCCTGGATATGACCCGGGCTACCAACAGCGCCAATATTGACGGCCTGACCATCAACTTCAAGAGCACTTTCGAGGCAGAGGACGGCGACGAAATCTCCTTCCAGACCAGCACCGATTCCGATAAGATTGTGGACGCGGTGAAGAGCATGATCGCCGACTACAATGAGATGATGTCGGAGATCCGGGGACAGTACGCGACTCTCCCCTATCAGAGCTCCAATGGCTCTTTCAAGACTTATGAGCCCCTCAGCGACGAGGACAAGGCCGGCATGAGCGAGAGCGCCATCAAGAGCTACGAGGAAAAGGCGAAGCAGGGACTGCTGTTCAGCGACAGCAACCTTTCCACGCTGTATGAGCGGATGCGCTCTGTCTTCGCCCCCGGCGGGACGGACGAGGCGCTGCTGCGGCAGATGGGAATCACCATGACCTACTCTTCCTCCGACGGGTCCTCCTCGATTACGCTGGATGAGAGCAAGCTGCGGGAGATGCTGGAAAGCGATCCCGATGCGGTGGCGGATATCTTTACCCGCGCCTCCAGTTCCGGCGAGGAGTCCAATGGCATCATGCAGGGACTGAAGGTCCAGCTGGACCGCTATGCCGGCATTACCGGCGCCAACAAGGGCATTCTTGTGCAGCAGGCCGGTACCCCCCTGAGTTCCCTGACTCTGATGAATAACAACTGGCAGAACCAGATTGACGGCATTTATACCGACATCGAAAAATGGCAGGATAAGCTGAGCGCCCAGGTGGATAAGTACACCAGTATGTTCAGTAAGCTGGAAACACTCATCTATCAGATGAACTCCCAGAGTTCCACTCTGGCCGGCCTGATGGGCGGCTGAGGCGGCAGCGGATGACAGAAAGGAGCGGCGTCACATATGGATCGGAGAGGCTATCAGCAGTATAAGCAGCAGTCCGTGGGCTCCATGACCCCCGGCGAGCTGCTGCTGCTGCTGTACGACGAACTGGTCAAGCGCGCAACCATGGCAGCCATAGCCTTGGGCAAGGAGGACTTTCCGGCCTTTGAAGCCGCCGTGGACCGGTGTACGGATATTGTCAATTACCTGGATGAGACGCTCGATCACAAGTATCCTATCAGCCAGGAGCTCAGCCGGATGTATGAGTATTTCACTTATCAGCTGGGCAGGATCAAGATCGGCCGGAACAAGCAGGAGTTGGAACGGCTGCGCCCCATGCTGGCAGATATGCGGGACGCGTTCCGCACAGCGGAGAAAAACAGCAGCACCCAGCCCGGAAAAGGCGGCCAGTTATGAGTAAAGATGACTGGTTGGAGTTGACAGTTCTGGAGAAAAAGAAGTATAATTATCTGGTGGAGATTCAGGATCTCACCCGGCAGCTGGCCGAAAGTCTGGACCGCAACGACCAGGTGTCCACCCGGATGCTGGTGGCAATGCGTCAGGATCCCATCCGGCAGCTGACCGAGGTGGAGCACAGTGGGAAGCTTCGGCTGACTGTGCTGGCTCCGGAGGACAGAGAAACGGTTGCGGCCCTGCGGAAAGGCGCCGGACCTCAGGATGACGGGCAGCGGATTTTTCAGGAGCATGCAGGAAAAACCCGCCGCCTGCTGGAGCAGATAGTGGAACTGGACCGCCGGGTGAGTCTGCGCATGGCGGGTGAAAACTCGTTTTATACTAAGTAAGGAGCCCCTGTGTTCCGCCGGCTCCGGCCGGCGGAACCGGTACGCTCGGGAGAACGGGAGGCGGCGCCGCAGAATGGCGGAAATTCGTCTGGAACATGTGTCGAAGCAATATATGGAGGAACGGCGTCCCACGTATGCTGTGCGGGATATCAGCCTGACGGTGGAACAAGGGGAGTTTGTCTTTCTCATCGGAAGCAGCGGAGCGGGGAAAACCACCTTGCTGAAGCTGATGAGCGGCGAGCTGGCCCCTGACGAAGGGACCGTGTGCCTCAACAATGCCAATATGGCTCGCCTGATCGGTCCCTGGCGGGTCCGGGCCCGCCGGACTTTTGGAATTGTCAGCCAGCAGGGGCTGCTGGTCCGGAAACGCACCGTGGAAGAAAATCTGATGCTGGCGGCCAGCGCTGCCGGTATGATGCGGCGCAAGGGGCGGGAAGCTGTGAAAAAGGCGCTGGGAATTGTAGGATTGCCCGGGGTGGAGGCCTGCTATCCGGCGGAGCTGTCTATCGGCGAGAGCCGGCGGGTGGAGTTGGCCCGGGCGGTTATCAACAGTCCCTCCATCCTTTTGCTGGATGAGCTGACAGCCAATCTGGATGACGATGTCATCTGGGATCTGGTACATCTGCTCACTGAGCTCAATTCCCGCGGCACTACCATCGTCATGGCCACCCACGCCAGCCAGTATGTGAACATTCTGCGCCGGCGGGTCATTACCCTGGTGGATGGAAGGGTTGTGGGCGACGTGAAAAACGGGAAGTACGGCGATATTTTGGGATAAGCCGACTGCCATAAATGTCAAAGCGGGTTGATTTATGCCTGACGCGGAGCCTCTGCCGCCGCACCGGGCTGTCTCTGGGGCAGAAAAGAGAGCTTGGCCGCCGGTTGGCCGGGCGAGAAATGCCCGCCGGTGAGGATACCGGCCCGGGGAAAATTTAGGAGGAAACGCACCATGAATTTCAAGAACATGTCCATTAAGAAAAACCTAATCATAGGATTTGGTACAACAATCCTGGTCTCTTTGATTATCATTGTCACCTCTCTGGTGATGATGAGCTCCCAGAAGGCTGCTTATCAGGATATTATCGATCATTATGTAAAGGCCAATCAGCTGGTTTCCGAGTGCCGCATCGATTATAATATTGCCGCCCGGGGCTTGCGGGACGCTGTGCTTTCCGGCGAAGTGAGTAATCTGGATACCGCCACCAGCAAAATGAACCAGCTGGAGTCGGTGATCACAGAGCTCAATAATAATTTCCCCATGGATGACAAGACGATCTTGAATACCTTCATCAACACCATGCAGGAGTGGGGCACAGAAGCTGCGAAGATTGTCCAGGTGGCCCGCACCGACCGCGAGAGCGCAGTGCCCATGATTACCGAAAGCTGCTCTCCCAAGCTGGCCGCTGCCGCCACTGCCGGTGACAGTCTGGCCTCTCAGCTCCAGGCCGGACAGGAAGAAATCATCAAGCAGCAGAATACCACCTCCACGATTGGCATTTTCGCCATTATTGCGGTCATGGTTGTCGCCACCGTCGTTGTGATGATAATGGCCGTCAAGATCATCAGAAGCATTGCCGAGCCCAGCAATCAGGTCCGCGCCGCACTGGTGGGCTTCAGCCAGGGCAATCTGGGCATCCCCGTCAGCTTCACCGGCAAGAATGAGCTGGGCGAAATGTGCGACGCTCTGCGTACCAGCCAGCGGGTTCTCCACAGCGTGATTCAGGATATCTCCAGCACCACCGGTCAGATGGCCAAGGGCAACTTTGATGTGGAACTGACCGCCACCTTCCCCGGCGATCTGGCGCCCATTCAGTCCAGCGTCAATCAGTTTGTCGCCCACATGAGCGATGTAATCACCAATATCTCTCAGTCTGCCAGCCAGGTATCCGCTGGTTCCGAGCAGGTGTCCAACAGCTCCCAGTCCCTGGCTCAGGGCGCTACCGAGCAGGCCAGCGCTGTGCAGGAGCTTGCCGCCACGATCAACGACATCTCCACCAGCTCCAAGCAGACTGCCGCTTCCGCCGAGGAGGCCCGCACCAGCGTGGGTCAGGCCGGCGAGCAGGTTTCTGTCAGCAACGATTACGTCAAGCAGCTTAACGTGGCTATGAGCAATATCTCCAGCTCTTCTGAAGAGATCGGCAAGATCATTGCCACAATTGAGAATATCGCTTTCCAGACCAATATTCTGGCGCTGAACGCCGCTGTGGAAGCCGCCCGGGCCGGCAGCGCCGGTAAGGGCTTTGCCGTTGTGGCCGACGAGGTGCGCAACTTGGCCAGCAAGTCCGACGAGGCCGCCAAGGCAACCAAAGACCTCATTGAAAACTCCATCACCGCCGTCCACGAGGGTGCTGACGTAGTGGGCAAGGTAACGGAATCTCTGGAGAAGACCACCGTACTGACCAGCAGTGTGGTGACTTTGATGGATCAGGTCACTGACGCCGTGGAGAATCAGACCACTGCCATTTCTCAGATCACCGAAGGCATTGACCAGATTTCCGCCGTGGTGCAGACCAACTCCGCTACCAGCGAGGAGTGTGCCGCTGCCAGCGAAGAGCTGTCCAGTCAGGCCAACATCATGCACCAGCTGATGGCCGAGTTCCAGGTGGGCAGCAAGGGCGGGTTCACCAGCAGCGCTCCCGCTCCCGCTCACTATTCCACTGCGGACAGCTGGGGCGATACCTCCGCTGATCCCTTGATGCTGGGCAGCCGCAACGATAATCCCTTTGGCGGTCCCAAGTATTGATTGACCGGGGTTGATGCGTTTCCCCATTTGCGGATACATAGTGGATATGGCGTCCCGTGAGACCGGGATGCCATATCCATATATCCTTTCGTCAGGGCAGGAATGAGGTGAGAGCTATGCCCCAGGAGTGGAAAAAGCAGGACCAAGGGCTGATCTACGCATTGGACATCGGTACCCGCAGCATCATCGGCGTGGCGGGCCGTGTAGTGGAAGAGCGGCTGGAGGTTCTGGCTATTGAAAAAGAGGAGCATGGCCGCCGGGCCATGCTGGACGGACAGATTGAGGACATTGAGCAGGTGGCAAAGGTAGCCCGCCGGGTTACGGAGCGAATGGAAGCTGCGCTGGGCTGCCGGTTGACGCGGGTATGTGTGGCCGCCGCCGGACGGGCGCTTCGAACAGAGCGGGGACATTACGCCATGGAACTGCCGCAAGTGCAGCGGATCGGCAGCGATGTCATCAGCCAGTTGGAGAGCGGTGCGGTGGCTGACGCGGAGAGCCGCCTCAGCGATGAGCAGGACCCCCAGCGCAGAAGCTATCTGGTGGGCTACACCGTATCCGGTTATCTGCTGGACCGTTATCCTCTTGCCACTCTGAAAGATCATAATGGCCAGCAGCTGGAAGCAGAGGTAGTGGCTACTTTCCTGCCCAGCGAGGTGGTGGAAAGCCTGTATACCGTTATGGAAGCTGCGGGGCTGGAGGTGGCAAGCCTTACGCTGGAGCCTATCGCAGCTTTGAATGCGGTGATCCCGGCGGACCTTCGGCTGCTGAATCTGGTGCTGGCAGACATCGGGGCGGGCACTACGGATATTGCCATCTGCCGGGATGGAGCTGTGGTGGGGTACACCATGGCAACCACTGCCGGGGACGAGATCACGGAAACCTTGATGCGCCGCTTTCTGATTGACTTTGCTACAGCGGAGCGGATGAAGATGCAGATCAACGAGTCCGCTGTTGTTTACCGGGATGTGTTGGGATTGGAGCAGAGTGTCTCCGGAGAAGAAATTCAGGAGACGCTTCAAGGGGCGGCCAGGGCGCTGGCGCAGGAGATTGCCCAGCGTGTGACGGGCATCAATGGAGCTCCTCCCTCCGCCATGTTTCTGGCCGGCGGCGGCAGCAAGCTGCTGGGGCTCCGGGAACTGGTGGCGGAAGCGCTGGGAATGGATTCGCGCCGGGTGGCTCTGGCGGGCAATAACTATGATATCAGCGCATTTTCTCGGGAGTATGAGCTCAACGATCCCGAGTATGCCACGCCGCTGGGTATCGCCGTGTCGGCTGGGCTGGGACTTATCAGCGACAGCTACCGCATCATGCTTAACGGCAAACCCGCCAAGCTCTTCCGCAGCGGAGCCCTGACAGTGCTGGATCTGCTGATGATGAACGGGTATACCTCTGCGGATCTGGTGGGCCGTACAGGAAGAACGCTGAGCGTTACGGTGGATGGACAGCGTCTTACCTTCCGGGGAGAGAGCGCAGCGCCTTGTATTCTTCGCCGCAACGGCGAGGACACCACACCCTCCACCCTGGTGTACGCCGGGGATTCCATTGAGTTTACCCCCGCTGTCCCTGGTGCCTCCGCTCAGCGGACGCCGGGTGAGCTGTTGGGAGAGGACTATGCCGGGGGTGTGCTGATCAATGGCCGCCCGGCGGCGCTGGATACACTGCTGCGCTCCGGAGACCAGGTGATCTCCACAGTAAGCGCCCCGGCTTCGCCGGAGCCTGAAATGGAAGAAGCTGCGCCCTGGCAGCAGGAAGAGGCTCCTGCGGCCCATCGTCCGCTGTTTCTCTATCTCAATGGGGAGCCGCTGGTGCTGCCTGGAAAGGCTGATGGCGGGCCCTATTTTCTGATGGACCTTCTGGACCGCTCCGGCATCGACTTTGATACGCTGGACGTGCCGCTGGTACTTCAGGTAAATGGTGGAGACTGCCCCTTTACCCAGGAGCTGCGCAATAATGATCAGGTGACGATCCGACGCGGCCAGTGAGAACCGGCTGCCGTATATGACCGGGGACGCGCCGTCCCCACAGGAAACAAGGAGCATTTCAGATGAAAAAACGAACCAAAATTCTCCTGTTGGCGCTGATGGCTCTGTGCCTGCTGACCGCCTGCAAGAAGGAGGAGGGCCCTCTGGAGGCATACAATCTGGGAGAGAGCGAGGAGGACTCCGTAGTTGCCCTGGACAGCATTCTGGACGAGGGCGAGGCGATGTTGTACTCCATCGACGCTCCCACAGACCAGGCTATCGCGGAAAAGCTGGATATTTCCCATACCTACCACTACCGGCAGATGGAGGACCCTGCGGCTCTGGCAGACCGATATATCAAAATACTGATGGGCAGCGAGCAGGGCTTTGTCACCATTGACAGTGAGAATCACAAAGTTCTGGAGGAGCCGGAGACAGATGTTCTGGCGGGTTCTGTGATTCTGGGCAAGGTTGCTGCGGCGACTACCGAGGACGGCGGCAGCCGGATTCTTCGGGTAGTGGTGGGGTGGTCGGAGTACGCATTGGCGGTTCAGGTCGCCTATGTGGACGGCAGAATTCTCTCCCCTGTGCAGCCGGAAAAGCCCGCAGATGAACCGGAAGAAGAGAGTCAACCCCACGCCATGACAGAACAGAAGGAATTCTTTGAGAATCTGAATCCCAGCGTCCTGGGGCTGGAGGGGGATGACATGCACGATTACAAGGTCTACCCACAGCAGGGCTGGGTGCTGGTTGACGGTATTTCCTGCCGGGAGATGAACGTGTACCTTCAGGATGTGCGGACGGCCACCAATGTCTATAAGGGGACGTATTATCTCAGCAGTGATATGACCAAGATTTTCCAGAAAACAGAGGATGGTCAGATTGTTCCCCTGACAATAGAATAAGCAGAGCTGTGCTTCTGCAATAAGCAGGAAAGGAGATTACCACCATGATGGACAGTATTGCCGCCCTCAGCATGAGCATGAGCGAGGCGCGGTTTGCCGCCGCTTATGACACGGCAATTATGAAAAAATCCATGGACAGCATGGAGAGTCAGGCAGAGACCCTGATTAACGATATGCTGGCTGCTGTACCTGCGCCCAGCCAGTATGGCTTTGACGTTTACGGCTGAGACAGTTTTTCTGAGAGAAAAACCGGTGAAGTAATATGATGCGCTCTTTTGCGGGATATGGAATTTGAGCTTCCATGCTGCGGCAGAAGAGAAGAGAAAACTCCGGCAGTGCGTCAGCGCTGCCGGAGTTTCTCTCGGTCAATAGAGGAAGGCTGCTCCGCCGCATGCGGCAAAGCGGCCGTTCATATAAAAACGGAGAGACCATAGGACAAAAAATCGCTTGCGAACCAGGAAAAGATGTGCTATATTATTATCAATTCGTGTTCGGAGGGAGGAGGGAGCTGCGATGGCGGAAAAGAAAGGTGTCAAAATTGCCGCCCAGAACCGGAAGGCTCATCATGATTATTTCGTGGAGGACCGCTATGAAGCGGGGATTGAGCTGTTCGGCACAGAGGTCAAGTCCATCCGAGCGGGAACGCTGAATCTGAAGGATTCCTACTGCATTGCAAAAAACGGGGAAATTTATCTTCATGGGATGCACGTGAGCCCCTACGATCACGGGAATATTTTCAACCGGGATCCGGTCCGGCCCAGGCGGTTATTGATGCATAAGCGGGAGATTAACCGTCTTCAGGCGCTGGCCCAGCAGGATGGTTATGCTCTGGTGCCATTAAGCGTATATTTCAAAAACGCCCGGGTAAAAGTGGAAGTTGGCTTGTGCAAGGGCAAGAAGAACTATGACAAGCGGGATGCCATGGCCCAGCGAGACGCCAAACGGGATATGGACCGCGCCATGAAATCCTATAACCGGTAAGAAGAAGGAGAATAACACCATGAGCAATCCCATTGTTACCATCACGCTGGAAAACGGCGAAATTATGACGGGGGAGCTGTACCCGGAGAAAGCGCCCAACACAGTGAACAATTTCATTTCCCTGGCCAACGGCGGCTATTACGATGGTTTGACCTTCCATCGGGTGATCCCTGGCTTCATGATCCAGGGAGGCTGCCCCGACGGCACCGGAATGGGAGGTCCCGGTTATTCTATCCGGGGCGAGTTTCTCGGAAACGGCTTTGAAAAAAATGATCTCAAGCATACCTTGGGTGTGCTGTCCATGGCGCGGTCCATGAGCCCGGACAGCGCTGGCAGTCAGTTTTTTATCATGGTGGATGCCGCGCCGCATCTGGATGGGCAGTATGCTGCGTTTGGCAAGATCACAAAGAATGCTGAAGCAGCTGTGGCGGTGTCTCGAGTACCCCGTTCCATGATGGATGATAAGCCCAAAAAGCCCCAGGTAATTTCTTCTATCCGGGTAGACACTCAGCAGGTGGAATACCCCGAGCCGGAGAAAAAGTAAGCTGTTACAAAAAATTTACTTGTATTTCTACTCGGACTGTGCTATGCTCAGTCCGAATAAATGGGGGTGTACCGGTTTCGACGGGGATGAGGAAGCGGGATCAGCGGGCGGTGGCGCCCAGCCACCTTAATCATGGGCAACTTTATAAATTAAAGAACAACAATAGAACTGTTCTTGCTGCTGCGTAATTAGCGGCAGCCGTCCGACCTGAGAGTACCGCGGCTCAGGAAGGGCGTCGTTTAGCGGTGAACGTGCGTACGGAAAGAGTTGACTGTACCATGCATTATGACTCTTACCCGACCGGTTGGCGTGGCGGCCTGCCAGCCGGAAGGGGAACAGGGCGGAGTTAGCCGCTCGGAATGACCGCCTGCGCCCGGAGAAAGTCCCGTGGAATTGTTTTCGGACAGGGGTTCGACTCCCCTCACCTCCACCACAAGAGAGTTGTACGAACCCCAGCGGGTCAGGAAGTGACCATCTTCTTGACCGTGGAATGTATCGTACTGCTCGCCCCGCTCAGTGTATGCGGGTAATGAGAATCCCTCAGAGTTACGGCTCTGAGGGATTTCCTTTTTTTACAAAATCAGCAGGGCACCCGTGCTATACTCCGGCCATAAGGAGAGCGGCTTGATTAGGATTTCACTGTCCATCGGGCTTGGCGGGCCTGGATGGGCGCGGGGGCTGTACATGGACAGAAAAAGTGGAGAGGCCCGGCACGGCCTCCCCGCTCAAAATGGAATATGCCCCTGCTCTCCCTTCCCCGGACGCTCACCAGGCGTCCGGGGTTTCCTTTTTAGCAGGGATACACTCGACCTTCCCGGCAGTCATCAGATCTCCGGGGCCACAGTCGAGGGCCTCACAGATGCTGCGAATCGTGGAGAGGGTCACTGTG
>CAJTUD010000006.1:0-4933 GCA_910579725.1 uncultured Oscillospiraceae bacterium
GAAAAAGTACTTTGCGGGCCGAACTCGGCCCGGTCCCCTTCCTCAAAAAAGTGGCTACGCCAGTTTTTTGAGACGCAGAAGCGCACCGGATGGTTCCGGTGCGCTTTCCGCTTTATTGGATGGTGAGCGTGTACGCCTCCATCTCCGGCAGGAGGCGAAGGAAGGATTCCACCGTCGTGCGGGCCTTCTCCTCCGCGCTGGTGAGCAGCCCGTTTTCAGCGGCGCGCAGCTCCATGGCCTCCTTCTGGTCCTTGGTGAAGCCGGCGTAGTCCTCGATGGTGATGGGGTTGAAAATATTGTCGTTTTCGTCAAAGACCTCCAGGCTGTCCTCCGGAATTTCATGGGAGAGAATCCGGCTTTCCGGCAGCGTGACGGCGACGGTCTTGGCGGCCTCGTCCACCTGGACGGATACAGCCGTCAGATCCACGCCGGCCTTGATGACGCCGTCATAGGAGATAATGAAGCTCTTGGTGGTGAAAGGAACCTTCCAGCCGTAGAAATGTACCTGGTTTTCAAACCGGCCCATGTTGGTATAGTAATATGCCACCGTCACCAGCTCCTGGGCAGAGCGGAGCTGCTCACCCAGCAGGTCGCTGGTGACAACCGGCTCCTCCTCCCTGGACCCGGCGGCCATGCCGTAGAGAAATGCCGCAAGGGCCGCGGTGCACAGCACCGCCAGGGCAGCGGCACCGATCAGCAGCTTGGTTTTCAGACGCATTTTTTTGGGGGCGATCTCCAGTCCCGCCTCCAGTTCATCCCGCCGCATAGCAGGACACCTCGCTTTCCCTCAATGGTATTCCTTATCATACCGGGAAATGGTGAAAAAAGCAAGACGGAACGGGAAAAAACAGGAGGAATATCTTGCCGCCTACTGGATTTCCTGCTCCAGATCGTCAAAAACAGGGGTGTTGAAAAACTCCCGCAGAGAGATGTCCAGCCCGTCGCACAGCTTCTTGATGGTGGATATGGTGGCGCTGTTATTCCGGCCGCCGACAATGTTGTTGAGTGTGGATTGCGTTACGCCGCTGAGAGTGGCCAGCCGGTTCACCGTGATCCCCCGCCAGGCGCACAGCTCCAGAATGCGTTGGCGCACCGCCGTCTTTGTGGTTGCCATTTCAGCCGCCTCCCAACTCAAATGCGATAACTTAGTGTACCTGTTTTCCTGTGAAATAATTAACTCTTTTGAGTTGACTTCCGAAAAGACATGTGCTACAATGCAGCCATGGAATTTCTTCCGTTAAAGAAATATTCCGGCTGTTCAGGAAATTTCCGCCTGTCCGTTTCCCTCCTGTGGTATGATTCTGACCGCAAGTGAACGGAAAGGAGGAACGCGTATCTTTCGGCAATTTGAAAATCAGCAGAGCCAGGCGGATGCAGCGGCGTATGCGCCGCGTTTGTTCCGCGTCATTTTTACCGGCCCTTTTTGAATTGATCGGCGGACTCTGAATGTCCACTTGACAAACCATGCGGATGGTGGTAGATTAAACATATCACCGGACGATATATTAGAGAACAGATACAAGACCGGGCGCTCAGGTGTGCGCCCAAGAAGGAGGAACCATGCGAGAATTATTACAAGTGAAGGGTCTGACCAAGACCTTCCAGCTGTCCGCCAAGCAGCAGAAGCTGGAAAAAACAAAGGAGAAGGTCCGCGTAGCGGTGGATCACCTCAGCTTTACCGCCTACGAGGGAGAAATTTTTGGCCTGCTGGGCCCCAACGGAGCGGGCAAAACCACCACGCTGCGCATGCTGGCCACGCTGATCCGGCCGGATAGCGGCGACGCGCTGGTGGATGGAGCCAGCGTGGTGAACCAGCCGGATCAGGTCCGGGGACGCATCGGCTTTCTTACCAGCGAGCTGAAGCTGGAGGACTGCTTCACCCCCAACTACCTCTTCCGCTTCTTCTCCGACCTGCATAAGGTGGACCCCGATGTGAGAGACCGGCGGAAGGACGCGCTTTTCGCACGCTTTGGCATCGACCGCTTTGCCGAGGTGAAGGTGGCCAATCTTTCCACCGGCATGAAACAGAAGGTGTCGCTGGTGGTGTCCATTGTCCATGATCCGGACATCATCATCTTCGACGAGCCCACCAACGGTCTGGACGTGCTGACGGCCAAGGTGGTCACGGACTTTTTGCAGCAGCTGAGGGACGAGGGCAAGACCATCATCGTCTCCACCCACATTTTCAGCCTGATTGAGAAGCTCTGCGACCGGGTGGGCGTTATTGTGGGAGGAAAAATGATCGTCTGCGACACGCTGGACCGGATTTGCGGCGATATGAGCCTGGAAGACCGGTTCTTTGAGATTTATAAAGAAACGGTGGGGAATGAGGTATGAAAAACAGTATTTTTACCATGATGAAAAAGGAGCTGGACCGGTTCTTCGGCGACAAGCGGATGGTGGCCAGTATCCTGCTGCCCGGTGTTCTGATTTATATTGCCTACTGCTTCATGGGCAGCGCCATGGGGAACGCTTTCGGCGTGGATGAGGACTACACCCCCGCCGTTCAGGCGGTCGGCCTGCCGGGGTCCATGGAGGCGCTGCTGCCGCAGACGGGATTCGCCGTTACCGCCGGTACGGACGAGGAGGCGGCCAAAGAGGCGGTGACAGACATGGAGCTGGATCTGCTGCTGGTGTTCCCGGAGAACTTTGACGAGACCGTTGCGGCCTATGAAATGTCCTCCGGCCTGCCTGCACCCAACGTGGAAATCTACTACAACTCCGCCTCCACCAATTCCAGCTTTGCTTACCAGTCGGTGGCGGGCCTGCTGGACGCCTATGAGGCCCAGATGGTCAACAAGTTTGACGTCAACGCCGGAGAGAAGGCCTACGATCTGGCCACGGCGGAGGATACCGCCGGCTTCTTCTTCGCCATGATGATGCCCTTGCTGCTGATGATGTTCCTGTACTCCGGCTGCGCGGCCGTGGCCCCGGAGTCCATCGCCGGAGAGAAGGAACGGGGCACCATCGCCACCATGCTTATCACGCCCATCCGCCGGAGCGATATCGCTCTGGGGAAGATTCTGGCCCTGGCGGTGATCAGCATGCTCTCCGCCGCCTCCAGTACCATAGGAACCGTTCTGGCGCTGCCGAAAATGATGGGAGGCATGACCGACGAGATGAGAGCGGACATCTACGGCATACAGGATTACCTGCTGCTGGCGGCGGTGATCCTGTCCACGGTGCTGGTGCTGGTGACGCTGATCTCCATCCTCTCCGCCTTCGCCAAGACCATCAAGGAGGCCCAGACCTACGCCATGCCGGTGATGCTGCTGGCCATGGGACTGGGGATCACCGGCATGTTTGGCGGCGGCGCGTCTCAGGAGCTGACCAGCTACTGTATTCCGCTGTACAACAGCGTTCAGTGCATGTCGGGGATTTTCTCCTTCTCGGTGCTGCCTCTGGGCGTGGCCGTCACGGTGGGCGTCAATCTGCTGCTGACGATGCTGGGCGTGGTGGTGCTGGCGTGGATGTTCAATAACGAGAAGATCGTCTTTTCCCGCTGACGGAAGGAGGGGGGCCTGTGCGCATTCTGATTCTGGGCGCGTCCGGACTGGCCGGGGCGGAGATCCGGAGAACCCTGGATACGCCGGGGAATCTGGTGTACGGCTCCTGCCGGAATCCGGCGGGAGCGGCGGGGCTGTGCCGGTATGATCTGGACGGTCCGGGAGACCTGGAGGCCGTTCTGGAGGAAACCAGGCCGGAGGCAATCGTCTCCTGCCTGCGGGGAGATTACGAGAAGCAGCTGGAGGCCCACCGGACGGCCGGGGACTATCTGGCCGGACGGGGCGGGAGAATGGTGTACCTCTCCACCGCCAACGTCTTCGACGGCGAGACAGACCGGCCCCACTATGAGGACGATCCGCCCAAGGCGGAGAGCGATTACGGGCGGTTCAAGATTGCCTGCGAGCGCCTGCTGGCAGAGAGGCTGGGGGAGAAGCTGGCGGTTCTCCGCCTGCCGGAGATCTGGGGCCGGAGTGCGCCGCGCCTGCGGGCGCTGAAGGAGGCGGACCGGACGGCCGGAACGGCGCCGGTTTACGACAACATCCGGATCAATTTCACCACGGACCGGCAGGCGGCGAAGTGGACGGAGTACATTCTGCAACAGAACCTGGGAGGAATTTTCCACGCAGGAACCCGGGATGAGCGCACCCACGGCGCATTCCGCCGGCAGCTGGCAAAAGCGCTGGGCCTGGAGGGAATCCGGTGGGAGGCGAATCTCTCGGAGGGCTGCCAGTCCATCCTGCCCGGGCGGCGGGAGATTCCGGAGGAGCTGCATATTTCGGTGGACGGGGTGCTGGACTGGCTGGCCGGATGAAGGCGGAAAGCGCTGGCTTTTTTCCGGCAGGTATGGTATCATGGAGAAAACCAATCACAGAGAGGTGTTTTCCATGTACGACGAGCTGACGGAGGTAGACGTCAGAAAAATGCGGGAGGAGATCGACTACCGCATCCAGGTCCTGCGTCCGAAGCTGATTCAGGATGTGCAGACTGCCCGGGCTTTCGGCGATCTCAGCGAGAATTTTGAGTACAAATGCGCCAAGCAGGAGAAAAACCGAAACGAGAGCCGTATCCGCTATTTACAGCGGATGGTCAGTACCGCGAAGGTGATCCCGGTGGCGGACTCCGGAGAGGATACGGTGGGACTGTTTGACAAGGTGGCCGTCTTTCATGAGAAGCTGGGCCGGGAGATGACCCTGCGCATCGTCACCACTCTCCGCGCCGACGCGGGCAAAGGACTCATCAGCAAGGAGTCCCCTGTGGGCAAGGCCCTGCTGGGCCGGAAGACGGGGGAGCGGGTCCGCGTGAAGGCCGGCGAGGTGCAGTACGATATGGTGGTCCGCTCCATCGAGAAGGGGGAGGACGACGAGTCGCTGGAAATCAGGAGATACTGATCCTTTTCAACAAAGTGTACGCAGAAGGGCGGCAGCCA
>CAJTUD010000006.1:4957-17547 GCA_910579725.1 uncultured Oscillospiraceae bacterium
CGTATGATGGATACGGTTCCGCAATCAGAGGCACAGACCGCCGCCCTGCGGAAATCTTGGAATTGCGGCGGTCTGAAAAGGGCGCTGAGGTTCTTTTGCGAAAAAGAATCGTCAGTACGCCACGCCCCAGATGATATCCGTGGAGCACTCCTTGCCGCACACGGGGCACTTGCCGGTGGTTCCGGACTGGTCCAGAGGCATGCAGCGGGAGGTGACGCCCACCTTTTCCTTCATGGCCAGCTCGCAGTCCAGAGAGCCGCACCACTTGGTGCGGACAAAGCCGCCGCTGTTGCGCTCGATGAGATCCTTGACCTGCTCCCAGGTTTCCGCGGCGAAGGTGTTGTCCTCCAGGTTCTTCTTTGCCATGGCGAACATGTTGTCGTGGATCTCGTCCAGCAGCTTTGCCGCAGCGCGCTCCAGCTCCGCCAGAGGCACGAAGGTCTTCTCACCGGTGTCCCGGCGGGCGACGCAGCACTGGTCCTTCTCCATATCCTTGGGCCCGATCTCCACCCGAAGAGGCACGCCACGCATCTCGTACTCGGCAAACTTCCAGCCGGGTGCCTTGTCGCTCTCGTCCAGCTTCACCCGCAGCCCCGCCTTCTCCAGACGGTCCTTCAGTTCCCGGGCCTTCTCCAGCACGCCGCCCTTGTGCATGGCGATGGGCAGTACCACCACCTGAATGGGCGCCACCCGGGGGGGCAGCACCAGGCCGTTGTCGTCGCCGTGGGTCATGATAATGCCGCCGATGAGGCGGGTGCTGACCCCCCAGCTGGTCTGGTGGGGGTGGTGGAGCTGGTTGTCCGCGCCGGTGAAGGCGATGTCAAAGGCCTTGGCGAAGCCGTCGCCGAAATAGTGGCTGGTGCCTGCCTGGAGGGCCTTCCGGTCGTGCATCATGCACTCCACGCAATAGGTGTCCTCCGCGCCGGAGAACTTCTCCTTGTCGGTCTTCCGGCCCCGGGTCACAGGCATGGCCAGGAAGTTTTCACAGAAATCCGCGTACACATTCAGCATCCGCACCGTTTCCTCCACGGCCTCCTGGGCGGAGGCGTGCATGGTGTGGCCCTCCTGCCACAGAAACTCCCGGTGGCGGAGGAAGGGACGGCTGGTCTTCTCCCAGCGCAGTACGGAGCACCACTGGTTGTACAGCTTGGGCAGGTCCCGGTGGGAATGGATGATATTCTTGTAGTGCTCGCAGAACAGGGTTTCGCTGGTGGGCCGGATGCAGTAGCGCTCCTCCAGCTTTTCGCTGCCGCCGTAAGTCACCCAGGCGCACTC
This sequence comes from uncultured Oscillospiraceae bacterium, assembly GCA_910579725.1. Classification (GTDB taxonomy): domain Bacteria; phylum Bacillota; class Clostridia; order Oscillospirales; family Oscillospiraceae; genus Pelethomonas. Next base: position 6,233 of record CAJTUD010000006.1, read on the forward strand.
CGGGGCGAAGCCCTCCACATGGTCCTTCTCCTTTTGCAGCAGGCTCTCGGGAATCAGCATGGGCATGGCCACATTCTCATGGCCGGTGGCCTTGAACTGACGGTCCAGCTCCTTCTGCATGTTTTCCCAGATGGCGTAGCCATAGGGGCGGTAAATGAACATTCCCTTGACGCTGGAGTAGTCGATCAGCTCCGCTTTTTTGCATACGTCCGTGAACCACTGGGTGAAGTCCGTGTCCCGGGCGGTGATGGCGTCCACCTGTCTTTGATCCTTAGCCATAGTCGTCTCTCTCCTGAATTTATTTGAGAACCTGTATTCATAATTGAAAATGTCTCCGGGCGCAGGCCCCGGGCCGCATTTGAAATTGTGAATGCAGGCTCTGAAGATGCGGTGTGCTCACTGGTTCTCTATTGTAGCCATCTTAACAGAAATTGTCAAGCGGAGATGTTCTCTATTCCTTTTTGGGCAGGAGACTCTTGCCGGACCGCCGTTTACCGGTAAAACATATGACAGCCGATGGTGGTATGATAGGGCCGGTTCGCCCGGACCCACGAACCCTTGGACAGGGCCGGATTGAAGAAGTACAGGCTCTCTCCCGCCGCGTCCACGCCGGCCAGCACCAGCCGGGCGGCCAGCACGCTCTGCTCCGTGGGCTCCTGATAAATGGTTTTGTTGGACACAGGCTCAAACTGTACGCCGTTGCGCGTATCAAACACCACGCCTTTGACAGTGTCGGGGAACTGGCCGGACGCCACCCGGTTGCAGATGACGTTGCCCACGGCGATCTGTCCCAGCAGGCTTTCACCCCGGCTTTCCGCGCTGATGATGCGGCAGAGCCAGTAGAAGTCCTCCTCCGTGTACGCCGCCGGTTCGGCGCTCCGCACCCGCACCGGAAAATCCCAATTTACAAAGTCCACCTCTGCTCCCAGCAGATTGGCAAGGCTTCGCAGGGGCACATATGTGCGATCCTCCCGTATCAGCGCCGTTCCGTCAATCCAATATGTATAGCCGTCGGCCAGCACGTAGCTGCGCTGAATGGGAACGTCAAGGGTGAACAGCTCCGTTTCCGCCGAGGCGACCCTGGCGTGATGGTCCCAGGCGGTCTCCCACCCGCCGATGGCCTCCAGAAGCGGGGAGAGCTGCACGTATGTTGTCCCTCCCTCCACAAAAGCCGGTACGGGCGCGCCGTCCACCGTCACCGCCACGCTCTCGCCGGCCAGCGCCGTCTGGGCCAGCAGCAGCGCCGCCAGCAGCAGTCCCGGCATACGCGGCAGATGTTTTTTCTTCATTGCTCGTATGCTCCTTTCCACAAAAATGGGAGGCTCGCCTCCCTCTGGACAGTATACCGGACGGCATCGCCCCGGGGCAAGGCGTAAATTGTGGTAATTTATGCGTTTTTCGTGGTTAAGCTGGAAAAAGATGGACAAAACAGGCGAGATATGCTATACTGGCCCAAATGTTCCGGCGGCGAGGGGGACGAGATATGATTTTTTCTTCCGCTGAATTTCTCTTTTTGTTTTTGCCCTGTACGCTTATCATCTATTACAGCCCTTTTCTCCGGCAGAGGAGGCTGCGCAACGCGTTTCTTCTTCTGGTCTCCCTGTTCTTCTATGCCTGGGGGGAGCCGGTGAAGGTGCTGCTTCTGCTGGTGTCCATATGCGTGAACTGGTTCTTCGGCGGTCTTGCGGCGGAGGGCCGGCCCTACCGTAAGGCGGCGCTGGCTGCCGCGGTGGTTTACAACCTGTCCATGCTGTTCCTCTTCAAATATCTGGGCTTTGTCTGCCATAATCTTGGGCTGCTGGGACTGCCTGTGCCGGAGGTTCGTCTGGCGCTGCCCATCGGCATCTCCTTTTATACGTTCCAGGCCATGAGCTATGTGATCGACGTATACCGGGGAAAATCGCCGGCCCAGCGCAGCGTCCTGGACGTGGGGCTTTACGTGGCGTTCTTTCCGCAGCTTATTGCGGGCCCTATCGTCCGCTATGAAACCGTGGCCCGGGAAATCCACGGCCGCCGGGAAACCTGGGAGGACTTCTGTGAGGGCGTGCCCCGCCTGATTGCCGGACTGGGGAAAAAGGCCGTCCTGGCCAACAATATGGCTCTGGTGGCCGACGCCGCGTTCGGCAGCCAGAATCTCTCCGCGCCCATGGCCTGGCTGGGGGCCGCGGCCTACGCGCTTCAAATCTATTTTGACTTCTCCGGTTACAGCGACATGGCCATCGGCATGGGCCGGATGTTTGGCTTTCACTTCCTGGAGAACTTCAACCGGCCCTATCTGGCTGTGTCCATTACGGATTTCTGGCGGCGCTGGCACATTTCCCTGTCCACCTGGTTCCGGGACTATGTCTATATCCCCCTGGGCGGCAACCGGGTCTCCCCTCGCCGGCACTTGCTGAATCTGTTTGCGGTGTGGCTGCTCACCGGCATCTGGCATGGGGCCAACTGGACCTTTATTCTGTGGGGCCTGGGGTACTTTGTGCTGCTGATGGCGGAGAAATATGGCGGGCTGAACCGGCGTCTGGGAATTTTCCGGCGGCCTTACACGCTGCTGTGTGTGCTGCTGCTGTGGGTGCTGTTCCGGGCGGACAGCCTGTCCCAGGCGGGGGCGTACTTCGCCGCCATGTTCACCGGCGGAAGAGGGAACGCCGGCGATTTCCTCTATTACTTCGGGAACATGAAGGTCTATTTCGGGGCGGCACTGCTCTTCTGCCTGCCGCTGGAGGGCCTGTGGCAGCGGATTCCGGAGCGGCCCCGGGCCTGGCTGGAATCCGCCGGACAGGCGGCGCTGTTCCTGCTGGTGCTGACCTATGTGGTGAGCAGCACCTACAATCCCTTCATTTACTTCAACTTTTAGGAGGCGGCATGATGAAAAAGCCAAAGTCCGCGGGGGCGGCCGCGTTCCTGGTGATTCTGGGCTGCTGCCTGCTGCTGGTGCTCGGCAGCGCGGCCGGGGCCGTTCTGGGATATTCCGAAGTGAGCGTGACCGGCTACCAGCCCGGTCCGGAGGGGATCACCTATACCGGTGTGGTCAACTGGTTCAAGGATACCTGCCGGGCCTTCTGCACCACGGAGATGCCGGGGCAGGTCAGGCTGAAGGAGGCCAACGCCGCCGTTGAGCGTCTGGCCGGGAAATGGATTTTCCAGGGCACAGAGGTCGTCCGGCTAAACAACGGCCATCTCACCAGCGTGGGCAATATGTACTACTATCAGAATCCTCCGGAGCCGAAGGTGGCGGATTTCCGGGACTATGTGGAAAATCAGCTGGAGGCGGATTTCCTGTACGTCCAGGCTCCCTGCAAAATCTGCGGGGAGGACCCCCAGCTGCCTATGGATGATATGTGCAACGCCAATGAGGAGGCCACCCTGCTGCTGGAGGGGCTGGAGGAGGCGGGGGTGGAGGTGCTGGATCTGCGCCGCAGCCTTCATGAGGACGGTCTGGACCACTACGGGTGCTTCTACCGTACGGACCACCACTGGACCCTGCCCACCGGCGTGTGGGCCGCCCGGACCATCGCCGGGGAGCTGAACCGCCGCTGCGGCCTGGAGATGGACGTCTCCGTTCTGGAGGAGGACCGGTTCGCCGCGCAGGTGTGGGAGGACGCTTTTCTGGGCTCCTGGGGCAGGAAGGTCACGCTGGCTTACGCCCCGCCGGAGGATTTCGTCATGCCTGTGCCAAAGGAGCCGGTCCGCATGAGACTGACCCGGTACGGCGTAACCTATGAGGGCGGCTTTGAGGCGCTGTACGACGAGAACCAGATTGTGCCGGAGGACTACTACGCCGGAAGCAGCTATGGCGCCATGCTCCGGGGGGACTGCGGCTATCTGAAAATCGAAAACCTGGACCGCCCGGATGGACCGGTGGTGGCTGTGCTGAGGGAATCCTTTGCGGGAGCGGTGGGGCCCTACCTGTCTCTGGCGGCGGGGGAGCTGCATCTGTTGGACGCCCGGTACTATGACGGGAGCCTGAAGGAGCTGCTGGCAGAGATTCAGCCCGACGCGGTGGTGTCGCTGCTGAACGTGCAGTGTTACGTCAACGTCTATTATGATATGGTGGGGTAAACCTGGAGGATTTTTTCACCTGCGCCTTGAAAAGGCGGCGCTTTCGTGGTATTCTATTGGCATTCTCAGGAGGGGGAGGCATCTTTTTATGATCTATACGATTACAACCAATCCGTCCCTGGACTACACGGTGGACGCGGAGCTGATTCCCGGGCAGATCAACCGGACCAGCAGCGAGGTGATCTACCCAGGTGGGAAGGGGATCAACGTCTCCCTTTCTCTTCAGCGGCTGGGGGAGGAGACCAGAGCTCTGGGGTTTGCGGCGGGACGCATCGGGCAGACCATCCGGGACCTGATGGACGATCTGGGCTGCCCGCACACGCTGCTGGAGCTGACCGGGGGCGGGCAGAGCCGCATCAATGTGAAAATTCGCGGTCCGGTGGAGACCGCCGTCAACGGCCGGGGGCCGGATCTGGGGGCGGGGGATCTGGTCCGCCTGCTGGAGCTGCTGGCATCGGTGAAGCGGGAAGACGCCGTGGTGATCTCCGGTTGGGCGCAGAACATCGCCCTGTATGTTTCTATCCTCCGGCAGCTGGAGGAGACCGGGTGCATGACGGTGCTCGATTGCAGCGGGGAGACCCTGTGGCAGTGCCTGGAATGCCACCCCTTCCTCATCAAGCCCAATCTGGTGGAGCTGGGGGCGCTGTTCGGCGTGGAGGATCTGGAATATGGCGAGGGCGTGGATCTGGCCCACCGGCTGCAGCTGGAGGGGGCCAGGAACGTGCTGGTCAGCATGGGCGGCAGCGGGGCTTTCCTGCTGACAGAGAGCCGGGAGCTGTATTTCGCCAACGCCTGCTGCGGCCGGACGAGCAACACCGTGGGAGCAGGGGATTCTCTGGTGGCCGGATTCCTTACGGGGCTGCGGCAGACCGGAGATTTCGGCAAAGCCCTGCAAATGGGGGTGGCCGCCGGATGCGCCACCGCCTTCAGCGACTGGCTGGGCACCAGGGAGCTGACCCTGGAGCTGCTGGAGCAGATTCGGGTGGAAAAGAGCATGCTTTGATCCCGTCTTCCCATTGCCGGAATCAAGAAACAGGCTGCCGAAAAAGCTCTCCGCAGGAGTTCACACCCCGGGGAGCGAATCAATTTCCATCCCTTTTTGACACACAGAAAACCGCCGTTCCCCGTCGGGACGGCGGTTTGCCTTATTTGGGATTGTTCTTCCCGGAGAAGAGCCGGACCGTCGTGAAGGCGAATACCGGCAGCGTGATGAGGATCATTACGCCCAGCGCCCGCACCAACTCGTCCGGCGCCCCGGTCCACAACAGCCGGGAGAGCCCCAGCAGCACCGCCGCAGCGCCCAGAACCATCAGACAAATCAGCCAGATTCGCTTTTCCTTCATTGTCCGCGCTCCTTTTCCCTGCGGCGGTCCGCCGCGCCCCAAAACTCCAGGGCGCAGGCCAGCAGAAGACAGCCGGAGGCGATCCGCAGATTCCCGTTCTTCACAGTCATTCCTCCTCTCTATGGGTTCTGCCGCTCCAGGTCCCTGATCCGCCGAGAGCACTGCCAGATGGCCCGCAGGATGACGGTCAGGAACACGATGTAGAACCCCGCGAGCCCTCTGGCAAGCACATCCTCCGGAAACTGGAGCAGCATGTTCCACCCGCTGGCCGAGCACAGGAGCACCACAAGAAAAGCCCACAGGAACATCCTCCGGATGCGGCGGTACAGGGTAAGTCTGGATTCCGAGTCGGTGTAGACCTCAAAGGGACCGTCCTCCGCCCGCTTGCGGAGGTACACCCACCGCCCCCACCGCTGAAGCACCTGCACGCCCATCTCGTCCATGAAGATTACATAGCCTTCGTAGTCGTCGGCCCAGAGCCCCTTTCCCGGCAGAAGGTCGATTTGGTAGATATACTCTCCCGGCCGGCAGGGGACAAAGGTGACGACACCCAGCCAGAAAGAGGTCATGGCCCAGCCATGCCGGGCCCAGTCGTTGAGCCAATCCTGCTCCTCGTCCTTGTCAAAGGTGAATTTCCAGCGGATCATATCCCGTCCTCCATTTTCTCCCCGTTGCGCACCAGCTCCCGCAGCCGCAGCAGCTCGGCGCGGAAGACCTCCCGGCCTGTGCCGGTAATCACGTATTCCTTCTTCTTCCGGGAGCCCGGGTCCGCGCTGTAGAGTACAATCCAGCCCCTCTCCAGCATGGAGTTGATGGCCCCGTACAGCGTTCCCGGTCCCAGGTTCACCCGGCCTCCGGTCATCTCCGACACCTCCTGAATGATGCCGTAGCCATGGATGGGCTCCCGCGCGGCCAGAAGGATATAGAACAGTGCCTCGGTAAGAGGCGGATTTCTATTCTCCACGGTGCTTCCACACCCTCAGCCTGCTCCAGAGAGCCTCGGGCAGCAGCTCCGTTGCCAGCAGCGCCCCCAGTCCCAGCAGCAGTCCCAGCGCCAGCTCCGGCAGGGCGGGGAGCAGGTGGTTGACCGTCAGATAAGTGGCGCCAAGCAGCCCTCCTGTCAGCGCAAACCGTTTTTGTGTATTCATGGGGTGTCCTCCCGTTCGTTGTTAATATATCGTTTCTCGATGTATTTAATATATCACGTGCCGATAGGTTTGTCAAGGAAAAAGTATGGCGGCTTGCCATGTGGGAGAATCCGATGCAATTTTTTTCGCCGCTTGCTTGACGGGCTTTTTCTTGTGCGATATAATAATGCCGAACATTTGGACGAAAGGGAGTGCAGGCGCTGTGGATGCAAGAAAAATGAAAGCGGCGGCGGAGTGGTTTCACAGCCAGGTATTCAGGGATGAAGCGATCCGCCCCCAGCCGGTCCGGAAAACCGAACGCCTGCCCTCCATCCTCCGCGCCGCCCGCTCTCTGGAAAACAAGAGCGGGCAGCACTGGAAATCCCGGGACATCATTTTCATGCAGCAGGCCAAGCTGCTGGCAAATTATACGGATGATTACGAGTATTCCGGCCGCGTGCAGTGCTACTATCCCACCTATCAGGCGCTGTCGGATCAGGAGCTCCGGGGATACTTCTCCTGGCGGACAAAGCTGAGGGAGGGGGAGCTCCGGGAGACCTCCCGCTCCTTCGCCTTCCTCTACATCTATGAGATCATCAATCGGACAGGCGCTGAGGACGACATGGAGGGATACCGCAGGCTGCTGGCTTTCCGGGACGCTTACGGACAGATCGACAGCGCCGTCCTCCCGTATCTGAATCAATGGATAGGGGACTATGCCGTCTATTACGGGCTGGACCCGGAGCTCCTCTCCGGCTCGGCCCAAGTGCTTTTCGACCGGAGCGTACTGGCGTTTGAGCAGCTGGAGACCCTGGAGCCGGAGAGGATCATCCAGGCGGTGAAGTACCTTGCGCCCAAATGGCTGAGCCGCTCCAGGTTCTACGCGTCCCACCGGGAGGAGATGGACGCGGTGATGGTACCGGTGCTGCGGCGCATGTCGCAGCATTACGCCGCCCGGTGCAGAAAAACTCTGGCGGAGCAGTACTTCGGCAGCCCCGGACGGTATCAGGCGCGGCCCTTTGAGTCGGCGGTCTTCTGCGACCCGCTGAAGCGGCGCAATTATGAATACGCGGTGGATGAGCGGTGCGTCTTCCGCTGCGAAAACGGCATATGGTCCGTGTGGAAGCGCACCGTCGTCCCGGGAGCCGGCATGAAGCTGGAAACGCTGATGAAGACCATTGACTGCGAAATGCGCCAGGCTTTCGACTACCGCCATCCGGTCCGGTCCGAACTGGAGACGAAGTGGATTCTCCGGATTATCCGGGAGGAAATCCAGGCGCTTGCGGCGGAAAAAAGGGCCGTCGAGGAAAAAAAGATTGCCATCGACTACACACAGCTGACCCGCATCCGGCAGGACGCGGCCATCACCCAGGAGCGGCTGATTGTGGAGGAGGAGGAGTTTCTCCCGCAGGAGGAGGCTCCGGAACGGACACCGGAGCCGGAGGAGTCCGCAGACGGGGCGCTGGCTCCGGCGGAGCGCCGCCTGCTGCAATGCCTGCTCTACGGCGGGGATACCGGATGGGTGCAGGCGGAGGGATACCTGCTGTCCGTTCTGGCGGACGGCGTCAATGAAAAGCTGTACGACCTGTTCCAGGATTCCGTTCTGGACGGTACGCCTCAGGTGATCGAGGACTATATGGATGATTTGAAAGAGATGGTGGGCCCATGAAAATACCCAGACGAATCGCTCAGACTTTGATGAATTCCCTGAAGGGCGGCGTGGTGCCCCGGGTGGGGCTGCCGTACGTCACCGTGGGAAGGAAGGCCGAGATTGACGCCCTCCTCCACGACGTGGATATCATCGCCGGAGGAGGCGCTTCCTTCCGCTTCATTGTGGGCAGATATGGAAGCGGCAAGAGCTTTTTGCTGCAAACCATCCGCAATTACGTGATGGCGAAGAACTTTGTGGTGGTGGACGCGGACCTCTCTCCCGAGCGGCGGCTCCAGGGGACCCGGGGGCAGGGGCTGGCCACCTACAAGGAGCTGGTCCGCAACATGTCCACCAAGACCAAGCCGGAGGGAGGCGCGCTGTCTCTGATTCTGGACCGGTGGATCAGCAGCGTGCAGCAGGAGGCCGCGGCCTCTGCGGAGCTGGACGTCACGGACCCCCGGCTCACCGCGCTGACGGAGCGGCGGATTTCCGCCGTCATCGGCTCCCTGAATGAAATGGTTCACGGCTTTGATTTTGCCCGGCTGCTGACGCTCTACTACCGCGCTTATGTTTCCGGCAGCGACGAGACCAAGGCCAGGGTTCTCAAGTGGTTCCGGGGCGAATACGTCACCAAGACCGAGGCCCGGCAGGAGCTGGGGGTCAATATCATTGTCACCGACGACGATTGGTACGAGTATTTGAAGCTCTTCGCCTGCTTTTTGCAGCAGGCGGGCTATGCCGGGATGCTGATTCTCATCGACGAGCTGGTGAACATCTATAAGATTCCCAACGCCGTCACCCGGCAGTACAACTATGAAAAAATTCTGACCATGTACAACGACACCATGCAGGGCAAGGCGCAGCACCTGGGCATCATTCTCTGCGGCACCCCCCAGTGCATGGAGGATCCCCGCCGGGGCGTTTACAGCTATGAAGCCCTCCGCTCCCGTCTGGCGGAGGGGCGCTTTGCCGGACAGCACAAGGATTTGCTCTCTCCGGTGATCCGGCTCCAGCCTCTGACGCCGGAGGAAATGCTGATCCTGGTGGAGAAGCTGGCGGATATCCACGCGGAGCTCTACGGGTACCCCCGGATTGTCGCCGGGCAGGATATGGCGGACTTCATTGAGATCGAGTTCGGCCGCATCGGCGCGGACGAGCATATCACGCCCCGGGAGGTCATCCGGGATTTCATCGAGGTGCTGGACATCGTCTATCAGAATCCGGAGATCAAGGTCCGGGAGCTGCTGGGCAGCGAAAATTTCGCCTATGCGCAGAACGCGGTACAGGAGGCGGGCGCGGACGGACAGTTCGCGGAGTTTGAGCTGTAAATGTGGATTTGAATATATCGGACCTATGCCATACAAAACACAGCAGCAGCAAAAATCCGATTGAACCGAACGATCATACAAGGAGCAGTCTATGAGCATCTTCGACCGCTACGCCCCCTTTGTTCAGGAGTATATCTACCGCAGCCGCTGGGAAAATCTGCGGGCCATCCAGGTGGCCGCGGGCGAGGCCATCTTTCATACCGACGACAACGTGCTGCTGACGGCCTCCACCGCCTCCGGCAAGACGGAGGCGGCCTTCTTCCCTATTATCACCCTGTTCGATCAGGACCCGCCTTCCTCCGTGGGCTGCATCTACATCGGTCCGCTGAAGGCGCTCATCAACGACCAGTTCCTCCGCCTGGGCGATCTGTGCGCCGAGGCGGACATCCCCGTCTGGCACTGGCATGGGGACGTGGCCCACAGCCACAAGAGCAGGCTCATGAAGCACCCCTCCGGCATCCTCCAGATTACCCCGGAGTCCCTGGAGGCCATGCTGCTCCACAAGCACGCTGCCATCCCCAAGCTCTTCGGGGATCTGCGCTTTGTGGTCATCGACGAGGTTCACTCCCTGTTGCGGGGGGACCGGGGCGGGCAGACGCTGTGCCTTATTGAGCGGCTGAGCCGTCTGGCGGGGGTGAACCCCCGGCGCATCGGTCTGTCCGCCACCATCGGCGACCCGGAGCGGACGGGGGAGTTTCTCTCCCTGGGCACCGGGCGGCGGACCATCATTCCCAAAATTGAGGCCGTGGGAGTAAAGTGGCGGCTGAGCATGGAGCATTTCTATGTGAAGGACATACAGGCCGCCGACGGACGGACGGACATCGAGGCGCTGCCGGTGCTGGAGGAAAAGACTGACCAGGCCCCGGACAGCGCGGACCCGGGCCTCGGCTACATTTTTGAGCACACCCAGGGGAAAAAATGCCTGGTTTTCGTCAACTCCCGGGAGGAGTGCGAAACGGTGACGGCTACCTTGCGGCAGTACTGCGAGCGCAGGCGGGAGCCGGACCGGTTCCTGATCCATCACGGCAATCTCTCCGCCTCCTACCGGGAGACGGCGGAGGGGGTGATGAAGGATGACTCCCAGTATATGACCACCGTCACCACCGCCACGCTGGAGCTGGGCATTGACATTGGCCGCCTGGAGCGGGCCTTCCAGATCGACGCGCCCTGGACGGTGTCCTCCTTTCTCCAGCGCATGGGCCGCACAGGAAGGCGGGAAGCGCCGCCGGAGATGTGGTTCGTCATGCGGGAGGACGAGCCGGAGGCCCGGGCTATGCTGCCCTCCACCATACCGTGGAAGCTCCTCCAGGGCGTCGCCCTGGTGCAGCTGTACCTGGAGGAGCGCTGGGTGGAGCCGCCCCGGCTGGACCGGCTGCCCTTCAGCCTGCTGTACCATCAGACCATGTCCACTCTGGCCTCCTGCGGGGAGCTGTCCCCGGGGGCGCTGGCGGACCGGGTGCTGAAGCTGCACTACTTCCACCGCATCTCCCAGGAGGACTACAAGGTGCTGCTGCGCCACCTTGTGGAAAGCGACCACATCCAGCGGACGGAGCGGGGCGGCCTGATTGTGGGACTGGCGGGAGAGCGGGTGGTGAATTCCTACCGGTTCTACGGGGTGTTTCAGGAAAATGAGGAGTACACCGTCCGCAGCGAGGCCCAGGAGCTGGGGACGATTGTCATGCCGCCGCCGGTGGGGGAAAAGCTGGCCATCGCGGGGCATGTATGGGTGGTGCTGGATGTGGACGTAAAGCGGCACCTGGTGTATTGCGAGCAGGTCAAAGGCAGTATTCCGGCTTACTTCGGCCAG
>CAJTUD010000006.1:17562-81040 GCA_910579725.1 uncultured Oscillospiraceae bacterium
TCTGCACACCAAAATCCTCCGGAGGATGCGGCAGGTCCTCCGGGAGGAGCGGCAGTACCCGTATCTGATGAAAAACGCGGTGGCCCGGCTGGAGCAGGCGCGGTTTACGGCGGTGCGCTCCGGCGCCGGGAAACATCCGCTGATCCACCTGGGGGGAACCATGTGGTGCCTGCTGCCCTGGGTGGGCACCTATACCTTTCTCACCCTGGAGCGGTTTCTGAAGATCAGGTGCGGGGCCCGGCTGGGCCTGCGGAATCTGGATTCTGCCCGTCCCTACTACATGCAGTTTGCCATGAAGGCGGACGCGCAGACATTTTTCCAGGTGCTGTCGGAGGAGGCCGGCAAGCCCATAGACCCCATGGAGCTGGTCTATCCCAATGAGCTGCCGCTCTTTGACAAGTATGACGAGTATCTCCCGCAGGAGCTGGTGCAAAAGGGGTTTGCCCTGGGTGTGCTGGACCTGGACGGGCTAAGGGAGACGGTCCGGGGCTGGAGCGCCGGAAGGACGGAGCAGCAGTTCTGAAGGCCATGGCCGCCGCGACAGAAAATGCCCCTTAAGGGGCCCGGACGGACGTCAATGGCGTCGTTTTTCCGGGCTGACCTTGAGGGGCGGATTTTATATTCAGGCGCCGGTGAAGGGGGATTCAGGGAAGGTCCGTTCCATCCTCCGGCATCTGTACGGCAAATTCCGGAGCGCCGGCCGCGCCGGCGGCAATGCTGTATTTGGGGAAGCACACCACGACCACGCCGTCCTCGCGGACATAGAAGCCGGTGTTTTCGTCCACCGTGGTGAAGCCCCCCTGGCTGGGAGAGAAGAAATATGAGAAGCCGCTGCCGTCCATACTCCCGTCAATCTGCTCTTGGATGGCGGCGTTGCAGATGGCAGCCCAATTCTCTCCCAGAAAATCCCGGAGCGTCAGATCCCGGTTCTCCGCAAGATCCAGGTTGTAGTAGCAGCGCTCCTCGTGGGAGGCCACCCAGCCCTCGGAAAAGGACACGAGGAAGGAGACCTGCGTTTCTGTCTGGCGCTTGATTTCATAGTCGATGATCACGTCCATTTCGCGGCCGCCCCACTCGTCTTCTGTGCCGCCGGTGGCAAAGAAGGCTTCCCGGTAAGCGTCCCAGTCCTGCTGCGCTTTGGCGAGATGCTGGTCAACCTTTTCCTGTATGGCGGCGTTGACACGCTCTGCCAGAGCGCTCTCCGCTTCCACTGCGGGGGCGGAAACGCTGTAGTGAATGCCGTCCTCGGATTTGTTATAGTCCACAAAGGTCAGCACCCGGAACAGTCCTCCCAGAACCGGTACGCCGGAGGCAGCGCTGGCTATGGCGGGCGACAGGTTCAGTCCCGCCAGCACCAGGCAGAAGCAGGCGGCTGCCGCCGTCCAGCGCCGGACAGTCCGGCGGCGGTGGTTCCGGTAATGGGCGGCGCCCATGCGGATCCCCGCCTGGACGCGCTCCGCCAGCTGGGGGGGAATGGGGGTGCTGTCATATTCCGCTTTGGCTTGTCTGAATTTGTTCATAAAACTTCCGCTCCTTCCAATGCGATGCGCAATTTTTTCAAGCCGGCATATAGACGGCTTTTCACGGTACTCAAATTCTGCCCGGTAATCTGGCTGATTTCCCGCAGGGTCAGCTCTTCATAAAACCGCAGCCGGATCACGGTCCCCATTTCGGGCGGCAGGGCGTCCACTCGCCGGCCCAAAATGCCGTCGGAGGGCTCCCGGTCCTCCTGAAAGAGCTCCAGATCCTCGGGAAAAGGAACCGTCCGCGCCCTTTGGCGGAGGATATCGTGACAAGTGTTCATCAGGATGCGGTAAAACCAGGGGCGGACCGCGCCGGTGTTCCGGAGACTGCCCTGCCGTTCCAGAGCATGACAGACGGCGGTTTGTACGGCATCCAAAGCCTCGTCCGGATTTTTCAGAACGCTGTAGGCCAGCCGGTAAAATCCCGACTGATTTTCAACCAGATATTGCGTCAGAGTGTCTTCCTTTGTCACATTGATGTTCCTTTCTGCTTGTTTTGATGCGGGGAGAAGAGATGGAACGCCGTTCCGCCCGGCCGGTGAAGAGCGCCGTCTGTATAATAGACGGAGTTCCGGGGCAAAAAGTTTGCGCCAGACAAAATTTTGGGAAATGGAATTTGGGGGAAAGGAGAGAAGCCCTTCGGGCTGCCTGACGGGCAGGGCGGCGGCAAACTGGTCCGGGCGGAAAAAAGATCTCACAGCGCGGCTGTCAGCCTTGCTGTGAGATCTTCCTTTTTATCTGTTTTTCCTGGGGAGGACAGGACCTTCGCCCGCCGCTGTGCAGACAGGGCCTTTTTTCAGGAGCCGCAGACGAGCACCGCCACTGAATATAACGGCAGCGAGAGGGTTCCATCCTTCAGCGACGGTTCCTCCGGCGAAGTCACCAGCACGCCGCCAATTTCCGGCGCGCCGCCGGAAACCGTCACACCGGAGAGGTCCACGCTCCGGGGCGTTTCCGAGATATTGAAGGCCAGCAGGACCTCCTCGCCGTTCCAGCTCTTGCGCAGGACGCAGACGCCGTCGTTGGAAAGCCCTTCCTCGAAGACGGCGGCGCCCCGGGCGATGGCGGGATAGGCATTGCGCAGCCGGACCGCCTGCGCCACGAACCAGAAGATGGAGTCTCCGTCGGCGTTCTGCTCCTCGAAGCTGGGATATTTCATATCGAAGTCTTCCATGTCTGCCGGACCGTCGCAAAGACCGGCGCAGTCCGGGCTGTCGGACCAGTACATGGGCGCCCTCTTGTTCTCATCCTTGCCGGAGCCCTTCATACCCAGCTCCTCGCCGTAATAGAGAAAGGAGCTGCCGGACATCAGAAGATTCAGGGCCTGGGCCATCTTGGTCTGATGGGCGCTGTATTCATTGAAATAGTGCCCTGCTGCCCGGCCCATGTCGTGATTGGTGTAGAAGGGAGCGTCAATGTAATCCGGGTTGTAGGCGGAGAGCGCGTCCTGGAGCTTCATGATGGCTTTGCCGTAGGAGGATGCGTCGGCGCCGCTGACGTGCTTGACGACATTGGGGATGACGCCTTCGCTGTTGCCGAAGGAGAAGTTGAAGCAGCTGACGCCGCTGGCGTAGTACTGGGAGTAGGTGCTGAGATCCGTCCAGACTTCGGCCACAATAAAAGCGTCGCTCTTTTTCGCCTTGACCATATCGTTGAACCAGGTGAGGATCTCAATATTGGCCTCGGTGGCCCCGGAGACAAATTCCTTGGCCGCATCCAGACGAAAGCCGTCCACGCCCAGATCCAGCCAGAAAGAAACAATCTCTTCCAGCTCCGCCCGGACCGCCTCGCTGTTCAGATTCAGATCCGGCATTCCGCTCCAGAAGGGCGCTTCGTAATACCACTCTGTGCCCTCCAGCTGGCAGGTGCTGGGCTCCCGGGAGAAGTTGTAGTAGTCCACGTAGGGACAAGCCTCCGGATCCGGGTCCTCCCCCTTCTCCAGAGTCCGGAGATAACCGGACGCCTCCTGGAACCAGGGGTGGCCGGAGGAGGTGTGGTTCATCACAAAGTCAATGATCACATGGATGCCCCGCTGGTGGGCGGCTTCCAGAAACTCCCGGAAATCCTCCATGGAGCCGTATTGCGGATCGATGTCCATGTAGTTTGTCACGTCGTATTTGTGGTAGCTGGGGGAGGGCATAATGGGCATGAGCCAGATGCCCGTACAGCCCAGATCCGTGTCGGTGGAGGGATCGCCGTCGTTGATGTAGTCCAGCGACTGGGTCAGTCCCTTGAGATCGCCGACGCCGTCTCCGTCGCTGTCATAAAAGCTGTAGACAAAAACCTCGTAGTAGCTGCGGTAGCTGCCGTCAATGTCCTGGGGCTGGGCCTTGTTGTACTTGCGCATGACGCCCAGCGCGGTGGAGACGTCCTCCTTTCCGCCGCCGGCACAGCCGGTGAGAGAGGCGCACAGGGCCAGCGCCGCCAAAAGCAGAGCGGTCCATCTCTTTCTGATTGCCATATTCGTCTGGCCGCTCCCGCCGGGAGCAGCCTGCCTCCTTGTTCAAAGTGATCCCGCCCCACAGCAGAGCGCTGCGGGGCGGGATTTCAAGCGGGCAGATGCCTGCTCTGCCTGCCGCTTGGGGACGTTTCCGTCATCCCTTGACCGCGCCGGACATGCCCTCCACGTAGTATCTTTGGAGCATGGCGAAGAGAATGACAATGGGGACCGACACCAGCACAGCGCCGGCGGCAAACTGGGTGTAATAGGTTTCAATGCGCTGCTGGTCCGTCAGCCACTTCAAGCCGATGGCCACCGTGTAGGAAGACTGCTTGTCACCCAGCAGCAGGCTGGGGAAGATGTAATCGCCCCAGGGCCCCATGAAGGCGCTCATGAGCTGATAGATGACGATGGGCTTGGCCATGGGAATCATGATCTTGTAGAAGATCGTGAAATTGGTGGCGCCGTCGATGCGGGCGGCCTCGTCCATGGCCTTGGGGACCGTGTCCATGAAGCCCTTGCAGATGTAGTAGCCCATGGCGGAGCTGGCCACGTTGACCAGAATCAGAGCGCCCAGGCTCTGGCTCATGCCCATGCCCTTGAGGATGTTGTATACGGCGATCATGGACATGAAGCCGGGGAACATGCCAATGACCATCATGGATTTCATCAGCAGCGTGCGGCCCTGGAAGCGCTGGCGGCTGAGAATGAAGGAGGTGATCAGCACAATCAGCGTGTTCAGGACGCAGCTGATGGAGGCCACGAAGAAGGTGTTCATCCACCACCGGAGGAACGGCAGAGGTCCGTCGGACCGGAAGAGATTGATATAGTTGTCCAGGGTGAAGGTCCTGGGGATGAAATAGCCGACGTAGTAGCCGCTCTCACCCCGGAAGGAGGTCAGCACGATCCACAGGATGGGGAACAGCCAGATCACCGTCATCAGAGCGAGAACAATATAGCCCACGGAAAGCTTGGTGGCCGCCATGGCGTAATACAGGCCCACAAAGGCGGTGATCAGCAGCAGCCAGTAGCCGATGCCGAAATTCTTCACCAGGAATTTTTCGGAAAACAGATCGCTGCCGTCAATGATCATCTTGCTGGCAAACAGCACGATGGAGACGGCCGCAGTCTCGACAGCGCCGGCAGCCGCCCAGAGGCGGGCCCCCTTGACGCTGGGCCGTACCAGCAGAAACGCGCCGATGGCCGCAGCCAGAACGGTCAGAACCGCCGCGGCCAAGTGCAGCCCGCCCAGACTGAGAGCGGCGGATACGCCGCTGACGGTTTTCCCGCCTACGGACGCGAACGGGAGAAACAGGCTTACCAGTGATACGATGTAGATGCCTGCGGCAATGAGCTGCGGTCTTCTGCGCAGACCGATGATTTCTTTCATATTCATTACTGCAGCGCCTCCTCATTCTCACTGATGCGCGCCTGGGCATAGGTAAACATGGAGAACGCCGCGGAGATGATGAAAATCAGAATGCCCAGGGTAGCGGCCAGGTTATAGTCGTTGCTGTCGTTGGTCAGCTTGTAGAGCCATGTGACCAGCAGGTCGGTCTTGCCGGCGCCCTTGTAGTAATCCAGGGTGCTGGGACCGCCGCCCGTCAGGAAGTAAATGACGCCGAAGTTGTTGATGTTGCCGATAAAGTTGGTGATCAGATAGGGCGTCGTTACCTGAAGCATGTAGGGGAAGGTGATCTTGACAAACTGCTGGACGGGATTCGCGCCGTCAATGGAGGCGCTCTCGTACAGCTCCGGCGGGATATTCATCAGGATGCCGGAAACCATCAGCATGGTGGCGGGGATGCCGGCCCAGAGGTTGACCACGATAATTGTGCCTCTGGCCCACGTGGCGTTGGTCAGGAAGGGCAGCGCCTCCGTGGTGAAGCCCCAGTTCTGGAGCAGCACGTTGATGATGCCGTTCTTGCCCAGCATGGTGCTGATGACCAGCAGGGAGATGAAGGAGGGCACCGCCATGGCCAGCACGAACACGGTGCGCCACATCTTCTTGAGCTTGATGCCCTTGGAGTTGATGAGAATGGCCAGGAACATGCCGCCGAAATAGCAGGAGAAGCAGGCCGCCACAGCCCAGACCAGCGTCCAGCCCAGAATGGGCAGGAAGGTGGAGCCCAGCTTTCCGCTGGCGTCCATGATCGCCCGGAAGTTTTCCAGGCCCACCCAGGTAAACAGGTGTCCGGGGGGCTGGTGATCCGCGTCGTAGTTGGTGAACGCCATCAGGATCATGTAAATCAGCGGTGTTACCGTGAAAACCAGAATGCCCAACAGGGGCAGGCACAGGAACAGCCGGACGATGTGCGCGTCAAAAAGGCTGGTGACGTCGTCGAGAATGCCGGGTACTTTTCTGCCCACCAGTTTGCGCTGCCGGGCGTCTTCTCCGGAGTAGACGGACGTCATCCACACCACGGCCGCCATGACGGTGATGACGATGGCCACTACGCCGTAAAGCAGCATCAGCATGGAGTTGTCGCCCTGCTGGACGACGTAGATGCCCTGAGTTTCATCAAAGGTCATGCCCTGCTCGTGGGTGCCCAGCGTGACCATATTGGACAGACTGGTGATCCCGGTGGTGATCATGTAGTAGATATACGCGATTTCCATTGCCAGATACATGGCACCCTTGACGATCTGTCCCCGCACCATGTTGGACAGGCCCCACACCAGATAGGACAGTTTGGTGAAAATGTCACCGTCCACAAAGATGGTGATGGGTGTTCTCCTGACCGATAATCTCTTATTCAAGGTCAACACCCCCTATATCATATTGAGTGGAATAACCGGAAGGGGCCGCTGCAAAGGCCATGCTTCTGCAACAGCCCCTTCCGTCAGGTCTTCACTGACGCCAATCAACGGCGGGACAATGGAATTGCCAGATCGGAATTCCTGCCGGCTTTATCGCAGTCCCCCGGGGGACTGCGATACGGGGCATGCCCCGTATCGTAAGATACTCTGCCATCTGTCATTTTCAACCTCTGGCTTCCATGACCGGCCTGTGTGATTGGCGTGATCTCAGCCGACCAGCGTGCTGGTAACGGCCTCCACCAGCTGATCGAGCTTTTCCTGAAGGTTGTCCTCGGTGATTTCCTTGCTGTAGATGCCCTCGCCAAGAGCGGTGGCGGGCGTCCAGTACTCATTGATCTGGGGAATGTTGGGCTGCGCCACGGCGTAGGTGGACTGCTCCAGCAGAGCGGTCAGGGCGACGTCGCCGGAGAGCTGGCCGGCCAGGCTGGAGATGCAGGGAGGAACGCCCTGATCCTCATAGCGGGCCAGCTGGTTCTCCTCGTTGCAGATCCACTCGGCAAACTGCTGGGCGGCCAGAGGATAGGCGGTGCTGGACTTGACGGCGTAGGTCTTGTAGTCGGCGAAGTTGCGCAGCTGGCAGTCCTTGCCGTTGATGCTGATGGTGGGCAGGGCGGCGGCGGCGTAGTTCTCGCCCAGGGCCTCCTGAACCGGGCCGGCGTTCCAGGTGCCGTCCACGTGAGCGGCCAGCTTGCCCTCCCGCAGCAGGTTCATGGCGATGCCGTCCTTGTTTTCGATGTACTTGGGATTGTTGACCAGATCGATCATGTACTTGCCGGCGGCCAGGCCGTTGGCGTTGTTCCAATCCATGGAGGAGGCATCCTTGCCGTCGGCGCCGAACAGGGTGCAGCCGGCCGCATAGAAGAAGGACTCCAGATACCAGGGACCGCTGACCTGGAAGGAGAAGTTGTAGACGTCGCTGCCCAGCTCCTTGGCCATCATGGCCTCCACGCTCTTCACTTCCTCCTCGGTAAACATGCTCTTGTTATAGTACATGAAGAAGGTGTTGGGGGTGAAGGGAACAGCGTAGATCAGACCGTTCTCGCCGCAGACGGCGGAAATGGCTCCCTCGGGATACAGCTCACGAAGGCTGGCCTCCTCATAACCGATGGGGAGCAGCAGGCCCTTCTGCGTCAGCTCGGGAATGCCGCCGGAGGCCAGCTGGAAGATGTCGGCCGCAGAGTCAGCGTCGGTCTTCAGGTTGCTGTTGGCTTCATCAATACCCATTTCGGAAATGTCAAAGGTGATGTTGTACTCCGGGTGAGCGGCGGCGAAGGATTCGCCCATCTTTTTCATGAGCTCCAGTTCCTCGGATGCGGTCCAGATCTTCAGGGTGACATCCTGGACCTCGGAGCTGTCGCCGGAGGTGCTGGGACTGTCGGTGGAGGGGTTGGAATTGCCGGGGGCGTCGGAGTTGTTCCCGCCGCATGCAGCCAGAGCCAGCGTCAGGACAAGCGCAAGAATCAGAGCAAGTGTTTTCTTCATTGAAAAGTCCTCCTAAATGTCTCGTATTTATCGATTATCCTGTGCTGTTTAATCGATAAACCATAATCATTATATTGCATATTTGTAAAATGTCAAGTACTACCATGCAAAAATGGCCGCCCTGGTTTTTGGCCCTTTTTCATTACTTTTTTCATAGTGTTTCTTTAAAATTTTATGAACTTCAAAAATAAATGAAGATTTCTTTTTTTGAAATTTTATTTTTCGTCCCGCGGTTTGCCGTAAAAACTGACATTCTATACAAAAAGGACCCGGAAGCGAAGGGACGCAGGACCCCTTCGCAGGGTCCTGCGTCCTTCGTGCCGGGCTGGTTCTGCCGTGAGTTATATGTTCATTGTCAGAATCTCCGCGATTGCGCCGTACAGCGCCGGTTCCACCTGCATTTCCGTCAGCGCCGCCAGAATACCCGCCGCATTTCGTCCGCAGGTGACGGCGTCGTAAATCCTGTCTTTCAGTTCATACTCAATCTGGGCGCGGTGGAGCATGGCAAACAGCTGGGAATCCTTGTCCTGCTCCATGATCTCCTGCGCTGCAAGGCCGAGCCGGACCTCAAACTGACGGATGGAGCGGCCGCGGATTTCCACATGCAGGGCCCGCTCCTCCCCGCTGTATGACCACTGCGCGTCCGCTGCGCCCTGTACCTGGAGCGACTCCGGTTCCCGGACGCCGAAGAAGGTGATCTGATAGGTACGGTTTTCGGGAATCAGACCGGTATTTTTGCCTGACAGCTCCATCCGGAACACTGCGCCGGTTGCTTCCGGCTCATAGGTGAAGCGGGTCTTCACAACCGGCGCGGACCGCAGGCCGGAGCAATCGTCCTCCGCCAGCAGGAAGCCGCCTGCCGCGCCGTGATAGACCTGGACTTCCAGGATTTCAGGATTGGCAATATGACTGGTCAGACAGTCTCCCGCCAAGGGAATGACGCTGCCTGCCGGGACCAGTACCGGCAGCCGGTCCCAGCGGCGGTAGAGGGAGATCCTTTTGCCGCCGCGGTAGACGTTTCTGGAAAAGAAATCGTAGTATGTTCCCTCCGGGAGCCAGGCATGGAATTGCGCCAGCCCGGTCCGGGGGTCTGCCGGAGCGGTGATGGGACAGACGATCATTTCTGCGCCGAAATAGTACTCGTTGGGCACCGTATAGGCGTCGTGCACGTCGTGGTGGTAATACATGGGCCGCAGCAGCGGCGCGCCTTCCTCCGCCGTCAGACGGTTCATCGTGTGGAGATAGGGGATCAGGCGGTGGCGCAGCCGCAGAAAATCGGATATGATCCGCTCCGCTTCCATGCCGTAGTTCCAGGGCTCTTTCCCATAAAATCTGCTGTTGCTGCTGTGCAGGCGCATGATGGGAGAAAATACGCCGAACTGGACCCAGCGCACCGTCAGCTCGTCGCTGCGCGCGCCCAGCATGTGGCCGCCGATATCATGGCTCCACCAGGTATAGCCCACGTTGCTGGCGTTGGCCGTGAAGTAGGGCTGGAAGGCGAGGCTTTCCCAGCTGGTCACGGTATCGCCGGAAAACCCTACAGGATAGCGGTGGCTGCCCACGCCGGCATAGCGGGAGAAGGTCAGCGGCAGCCGTCCGGCCCGCCCGCTGTCCAGAAAGTGCAGGTGATTGAGCATCCAGAGCGGGTCGACGCCCGCCACCGCGGAGCGCTTGCCCTGCTGCCAGTCAATCCACCAGAAATCCACGCCGGCTTCCTCGTGGGGGTGGTGCAGGTGCTTGAAGTAAGCCTCCATGAACCTCCGGTCCGTGGCCTCAAAGGGAATCTTGTCCTTGTGGGCGCTGTCCACGCCCAGAGCTTCCGCCATGGCCGGATACGCCTCCTCGTGGGCCCTGACGCCATCCGCCGGATGGAGATTGAGAGTCACATGCAGGCCCATGTCGTGGAGACGGCTGAGAAACCGCTTGGGGTCGGGAAAGAGCTCCCGGTTCCAGGTGTATCCCGTCCAGCCGCTGCCATATTCCGGCGGAATATCCACCAGATGCCAATCCATGTCGATCACCGATACGGACAGAGGAATTTCCCGGGCCCGGAAAGCCTCCATCAGCGTCAGATAGCTCTCCTCCGTATATCTGTGGTAGCGGCTCCACCAGTTGCCCAGCGCGAACCGGGGCAGCAGCGGCGTATGGCCGCTGAGGCGGTAGAAGTCCCTGAGGCAGGCCATGTAGCGGTGTCCATAGCCGAAAAAGTACAGGTCCATGCATTCGTGACGGCGCGGTTCGATCCATTGCCCGGCGGTGATGAGGGCGCTGCGGCTGTCGTCCAGTACGGTAAAGCCGCCCCGGGACAACAGGCCGCTCTCCAGCTCCGCCGCCCCGTCGGCGCCGTCCAGCGTCCGCGCCGTACCCTTCAGGTCCTCTATTTCATCCCCGTAGCTCCAGCTGGAGCCGTGGGCGTGGAAGCTCTCCTTCAGGTGAATGGAAAGTCCCTCGGGGGAAAAGCGCTTCCTGTCGTAGTACAGGTGGAGCTTCTCCGTAATGATCTCCAGCCTGCCGTCCTCCTCCACGGTGCGGAAGGCCGGCGGCGGGAAGTCCCGGCAGACGACCGTCTGGGTGGCCTCGTCCGTGAAATGCCCTTCCGGCTGATACTCCATGCGGATCAGGGATTCCGTCAGAATGGTGAAACGGTAACATGTTCCTGTGACCAGTGCTTCCGCTCTGGCCTCCGGCTGCATTTGCAGCGTGTAATTGTCCGGCATGACCGGTGCTCTCCTTTCCGGAATGAAAAGATATGTGGGATGACTGAAATCTTTGAAGCCTGTGTCCTGTCCCGGCGGGGGTGAAGGGAGGGGAAGGCTGTTTGCCCTGCCGGGCAGAAGGCGGCGGCAGGCCGGCGGACTACGGGGAGATCACCTTCTGACTTCGCACTCTATCAGATAGGACTGGCCCGCTTCCACCGTCAATTCGGCGCTGACGCCGTCGGCGGCAGGACGCCAGGACAGAGGCGTCCCAAAAACGTCCCGGTCTTCTCTGGGACCGGCGGCGCCAACCGCGCCGAAAGGAATGCGGACGGTTTCCGCCGCGCCGCTGGTGGAAATGATCCCCACAAAAACCTCGTCCCTCCAGAAGCGGGCGATGGCCGCCACGTTTCCTTTGGCGTACAGGAACTTCATGCCGCCGTGGGACAGCGCCCTGCGCCGGGCCTTCAAATGGGCCATGGTGCGGTAGACGCGGTATGCCTCGCAGCCTGTGATGTCCCGGCTCCAGGGCATGGGGAAGCGGCAGCCCGCGTCGTCCCCGGAGCATCTGCCGTCGATGCCGGCCTCGTCGCCGTAGTAGATGCTGGCCGCGCCGGGAAGCATGAACTGGAAAATCACCGCGCCCCGCCAGGCGGCGGCCGTAATGCCGGGATAGGTGTGCAGGCGCAGCACGTCGTGGCTGTCAAAGAGGTTGAACTGATTTTCCCAGATGACGTAGGGCAGCTTCGACAGATGCTGCATCACCCGGTTTTCCAGATCCTCCGCCGTCATCTTGTACGGTACGGCCCGCAGGATTTCGCTGCGCTCCAGAAACAAATCCGGCAGGCCCAGAAACTGCCGGATCACCCGGCCGCAGCCTGCGTAGTTCATCGGCGCGTCCCACTCGTTTCCCTGGAGATATCCGGCGCAGTCGCCCCAGTCCTCCGCCAGAATATAGGCCTGCGGGTTTTCCTCCCGGATGCTCTTGCGGATCATGGGCCAGAGCTGGTGGGCCAGCTGCACCTCGCCGTTCCGGGCGAACACGTCCGCCACGTCGAAGCGCCAGCCGTCGATGCTGTAGGGCGGCTTCAGCCACTTTTTCAGCACAGAATCCTGGCCGCGGATCACAATGTCCCGCAGAGCCTCGGAGGTATAATTGAGGGTGGGGAGGCTGGAGAAACCCATCCAGCACTGATAGCTGTTGTCCTCTTTGATGAAGTAATAGGACCGCTCCCGGGAATCCGGATTGTGGTACGCACCCTCTGATTTGCTGAAGAAAATCGGGTCCTTGTTGAACCACCGGTGGGCGGTGCCGGTGTGGTTGATGGAGATATCCAGAATCAGCCGCATTCCGTTTTCATGGACGGCGCCGGACAGCTCCGAGAGAGCCGCGTCTCCTCCAAAGTGGGGGTCCACATGGAAATAGTCCGCGCAGTCGTATTTGTGTATGGACGGAGCGGTGAAAATCGGGTTGAGGTACAGGGCCGTGACCCCCAGCTCCTTCAGATAGGGCAGCTTATTCCGGATTCCCTGCAAGTCTCCTCCGTAAAAATCCAGGGCGCGTCCCACGCGGCCCTCCACAGGCGGCGTCTCCCAGCCGCACACCCGGACGGCGGGACGGCCGTACAGGGAGTACTCCCCGGTCTGCACGTCGTTGGACGGGTCGCCGTTGCAGAAGCGCTCCGGGAAGATTTGATAAAAGACAGCCTCCTTCACCCAGGCGGGCTGCACGTAGTTGGCCAGCAGCACAAAGTCAGCGGTCTGGTCCTGCATGTAGGTTGTGACGCCCCGCTGGGAATAATAGTAGATCACGCTGCCGCAGACCAGATAAAACTGGTACTGCATCCGGTTTTCCGTGATCTCAAGAGGCGCTTCGTAGTAAATCAGGCCCCCCTCGGTTTTGATTGGGCGGGCCTCGGTGATGCGCTCCGCGCCGTCATGAAGGGAGCGGAGCATTACGTGGCGCACAGGCGCGCTGCCGTACATCCGAATCCGGACGGACGCCGTTTCGTGGAGCTTCGGCGACGGCGGGCTGACGAACTCCGCCGTACCGTCGCTGTGGACGCTTTCCAGCCATTTTTCCATTGTGATGGTTCCTCCGCTGCAATTATGAGAGAGCTGTGACGGACCGCCGCTCCACAAGCTCTACATCCACTTTCCTGCTGCAAGTGGTGATTTTCTTCTCGCGCATCATGGAGAACAGGCATTCGCCGGCGCTCTGGGCTTTCTCTTCCAGATGCTGGGATATGCTGGTCAGTCTGGGGTAGGAGTACTGACACTCCGGCAGATTGTCAAAGCCGATTACGGACACGTCCTCCGGCACCCGCCGTCCGCCCAGACGCAGTCCCTCCATCACGCCGAAGGCCAGCACGTCGGCTACCGTTACCACTGCCGTATAGCGCTGCCCGGAGGCGGCGATCCGCTTTCCCGCCTTCACGCCCTGCTCGTAGAAAATGTTGCCGGTGGTGATCAGGTGGTCCGGCCGGAGCGCAACGCCCCGCTCCAGGAAGGCGTCGCAGAAGCCCCGGTACCGCTCCTGCATGACGCCGGGGAACTCCGTGGGAGTGCTGACAAAGGCGACCCGGCGGTGGCCCTTGTCCAGAAGATGCTTCGCCGCCAGATACCCGCCCTTGCGGTCCTCGATGCTGACCGTGGCGAGGGACGGGTCGTCGGTATAGGTATCGATGAAAACCGCCGGTATATCCATCATATCCTGAAGCTTCCGCGCATCTTCGGCGGCCACCCCCAGCAGGAAAGCGCCGTCAATATTCCAGGTGGCGAAATCCGCCAGAACGTCAAAGCTCTGCACGACGCACCGGAGCATCATGTAATAGCCCCGGCCGCGGATATAGCGGTCCAGGTAGCCCAGAATCTGGGTGTTGTACGGACTGGCGGCGGCGGATTCCTCCGGCTGCAGGTTGGGGATCACCACGCAGATGATCCGGCTGCGCTTCATGATCAGGCTGCGGGCGGTGGCGCTGGGCTGGTAGTTGGTTTCCGCGATGATTTTCTGGACCCGCTCGATGGTTTCCTTGGACGCCTTGTTGTACTTGCCGTTCATCACGTTGGAAACCGTGACGGTGCTGACGCCCGCCATCTTCGCAATTGTTTTCAAATTCATGGCACTACCTCCACTCTGCTCCGCCGCGGCGTTCATGCGGCCGCCGGCACTCCGCCTTCTGAAGAGGCTAATCGCTTAACTAACCCCTTGACTTGCCCAACAGTATATATAGATTTCCTTTCAATGTCAATTCTCTGCGTCTATTTTCTTTGCCGTTCCCTGAAAAATGTACTTGACATTTTTACCGGTTCAAATTATAATGCAAGCAGGTTAATCGATTAGCTTTCGTGAGATCGATGAGATTATCCTGAACCATGGGCTGATCCTGCGGTACGGACAGGGCAGCCCTGTCCGGCGGAGAGGGCGGGGAACTGCCCGCGCCCATGCCGGTATGAATCGCCAATATCATTTCACTCCTTTTTCTTCCTCATGCAGCGGGCCCTGTCGTTTGGCAGGGCCTGCTGTACTAAGAACCTGGATTCACAGCCGCTGGCCGGTCCTTTTTCCGGCATGCTGCGCCGTGTCCGCTGCAATTCGCCGGGCTTGGGGCGGAAGGGCTCCTTGTCTGACGAGAGAAATCCCCGTCCGTCCGGCGTCCCCGGTGATGAATACAGGTTCTGAAATCTGCTTGAAGCCGCCGGGCGGGACGACCGCCTGCCGTGGATTGTGACGCCGCTGTTACAGGGAGGGGCCGCTATATGACGACGGGCATGAAACAAACTTTCGATTCTCCCGCTTTCCGGGAAAAATATCACTGCGGCGTTCCTCTGGGCGCTTTTTGCAGCCGGGAGGGGACGGAGTTTCGCCTGTGGGCGCCTACCGCCCGGTTTGTCACACTCAGGCTCTACCGGGAGGGAACGGGGGAGTGCCTGCTGGAGCGGATTCCTCTCCGCCGGGAGGAGAAGGGCCTGTGGCGCTATGCAACGGAAAGGAATCTGCATGGCGTCTACTATGATTATCTGGTGACAGCGGACAGGAAAACCCAGTCCACTGCGGATCCCTACGCCCGCGCCTGCGGCCTCAACGGCGGCCGAAGTATGGCCGTCGACCTCTCCCGGACCGACCCGGAGGGCTGGGCCGGGGACAAAGCGCCGCCGCTTCCGCCGGAAACAGTGATCTATGAAATCCATGTCAAGGATTTCTCCTGGGACCCTGCGGCCGGGGTTCCCCCCGAGTACCGGGGAAAGTTCAAGGCGCTCTGCCTGGAAAACACCACTTTGAACGGAGACGGCCGCCGGCCGACCTGCCTTGCCTACCTCAGGGAGCTGGGCGTGACCCATATCCAGCTGATGCCTGTTTTTGATTACGGCTCTGTGGATGAAGGCGGCGGTCCGGAGCAGTTCAACTGGGGCTACGACCCTGTCAACTACAATGTTCCGGAGGGCTCCTATTCCACCGACCCCGCCAACGGCGCGGTGCGGGTCAGGGAAATGAAGGAGGCCGTCCAGTCGCTGCACCGCAACGGCTTCCGGGTGATTATGGACGTTGTGTACAACCACACCTACCGGCAGGACTCCTGGCTGGGGCGGACTGTGCCGGGGTATTACTACCGGCACAAGGCGGACGGAACCCTCTCCGACGGCTCCGGCTGCGGCAACGATCTGGCCTCGGAGCGGAGCATGTGCGCCCAGTATATACTCGACTCCGTCCTCTACTGGGCGGAGGAGTACCATATTGACGGTTTCCGCTTTGATCTGATGGGACTGCTGGACGTTCCTCTGATGAACCGCATCCGGCAGGAGCTGGACCGGCGCTGGGGCAGAGGGGAGAAGCTGATGCTGGGGGAGCCCTGGGCCGCCGGGGAAACTGCCGCCGCGCCGGGGACAGTCCTCGCCGGCAAGGAGCATCTTGCCGGGCTGGACCGGTGGATCGGCGCTTTCTGCGACGGCACAAGAGACGCGGTCAAGGGCGATCTGTGGAGCAGGGACGCGGCGGGCTTCGTCAACGGCGGGGGGCTGGACGCGGACCGGCTGGCCTGCTGCGTCAAGGGGTGGGCCAACTGTCCGGACGGTCTGATGAAGGCGCCGTCACAGACGGTGAACTATCTCTCCTGCCACGACGACTGGACGCTGTGGGACCGGCTGGTGTACACCGGAGACAGGGAGCGGCGGTTTGCGCGGTGCTCTTTGGAGCTCCTGCGGCAGAACCGGCTGGCGGCGGCGATCAATTTTACCTGTCAGGGCCATCTTTTCCTTCTCTCCGGGGAAGAATTCGCCCGGACGAAGCAGGGGCTGAAAAACACATACGCCGCTTCGGCGGAAATCAACCGGCTGGATTGGAGCCGGGCCTGGGCCAACCGGGAGCTGGTGGATTACTATAAGGGGCTGATCGCGCTGCGGATGCGCCTGCCGGGCCTGCGGGACAAGTCGCCCGGGGCGGCGGCGCGGGTTCTCTCGGTCACGGCTCCCGCAGAAAACTGCGCGGCGGTCCTGCTGGACAACAGCGGGGAAGGCAGTGTCTGGCAGCGTCTCCTTCTGGCCTACAGCGCCAGTCGGGAGGCCGTGTCCCTGGCGCTGCCCCGGGGAAAATGGGAAATTCTGGCAGACGCGGAATCCAGCTTTGCCTGGCGGGAGCCCGCAGCGGCGGAGGATACGGTCCGCCTGGAGCCCGTATCGGCTCTGATTCTGGGACAGCGTTGAGGAGGTAACGAGATGAAATACGTGTATGACAAACAGGACATATTTTCCCGGCCGCGGGCGGAGGAAACCTGCTGGCTGCTGGCCAACAGCCTGGGCGGTTATGCGTCCACTTCGGCAGCCTTCTCCGTTACCCGCAATGATCAGGGGCTGCTGGTGGCCGCCAGGACGCCCAACCAGCGCTTCAATCTGGTGCACAGACTGTCGGAGAAGCTGACGGTGGGAGAAAACACCGTTTTTCTCTCCTCCCAGACCTTCGGTGATGAAACGCCGCCGGAGGAGGGGTGGCGGCACCTGTCCTCCTTTGTTTGGGAGAACGGGCCCTGCTGGCAGTATCAGGTGGACGGCGTCCGGGTGGCGCGGCGGTGCGCCATGGAGCACGAGGCGAACACGGCGGCGGTGGTGTATACGGTGGAAAACCGGCGGGAGGAGCCCTGCACCCTGAAGGTTGCGCCGGTGCTTCAGTTTTCTCCGAAGGGAGCGCCCCCCCAGTCGGAGCTTCCGCTGCAATACGAGGACGGAAAAATTCAGGGCGCGGAGCTGACGCTGTACGTGAAAAGCAATGGGCGGCTCTCTCCGGCGGAGCAGACCTGGGAGAAGCTGTTTTACGCCGATGATCAGAAGAGCGGCCGGATGGAAACCGGCCTGGGGTCCGTCTGCTTCTCCGCGGAGCTGACGGTGCCGCAAGGGGAGACGGGGCGGCTGGAGCTGGTGTTCTCCGCACAGCCGTCCGGCAAAACGGGGGAGGAAATCCTCCGCGGCTCCGAGCTGCGGCAGAGCGCGCTGCTGGAACAGTCCGGCTTCAGGGACCCTGTCGCCCGGGAGCTGGCCAGAAGCGCGGACGCGTTTATCGCGAACCGGCCGTTTGCCGGCGGAAAAACGATTCTGGCGGGCTACCCGTTCTTCGGCGACTGGGGACGGGACACCATGATCGCGCTGCCCGGCTGCGTGCTGGCGACGGGGCGGTACGAGACGGCCAAAAGCATCCTTCGCACATTTCTGGCCTATGAGCGGGACGGACTGGTTCCCAACCTTTTCCCCGAGGGACAGGAGGAGCCGCGCTACAACACCGTGGACGCCGCGCTGCTGCTCATCAACTGCATCTGGCTGTACTGGCAGCGGACGGAAGACAGGGATTTTGTGCGGGAAGCCTGGCCGGTAATGACCCGGATCGTCCATGCCTACCAGACCGGAACCCACCATGCCATCGGCATGGACGGGGACGGCCTGATCCACGCCGGCAAGGGGCTCGATCAGGTGACGTGGATGGATGTCTGCGTGGACGGCATCCTGCCTACGCCCCGCCATGGGAAGCCGGTGGAGATCAACGCGTACTGGTACAACGCGCTGAGGATTCTCCAGGAGCTGGCCCCGGCCGCAGGCGGGGACGGCGGCGCCTATGGGCTGCTGGCCGGAAAGGTCAGGGATTCCTTTGTAAAGCAGTTCTGGATGGAGGAGAAGGGATACCTGAAGGATGTTATTTCCGGAACCGGCGCGGACGAACAGCTTCGCTGCAACCAGATTTGGGCTGTGACCATGCCCTTCACCATGCTCTCCCCCGCCCAGGAGCGGCGGGTGGTGGAAAGCGTCCGGCGCGAGCTCTACACCCCCTTCGGCCTGCGCACCCTGTCCCCCAAGGACCCGGAATTCCACCCCTTCTATGGCGGCAGCCAGCGGGAGCGGGATATGGCCTACCACCAGGGGACCATATGGCCGTATCCCCTGGGAGCCTACTATCTGGCCTATCTCAAGACCCACGGCAATACGGCCCAGGCGGCGGCCCGGGTGCGGGAGCAGCTGGGAAATATGGAGGCCATGCTGCGGGAGGGCTGCGTGGGACAGCTGCCGGAAATTTACGACGGCGGGGACCCGGGACCTTCCAAGGGCTGCTTCGCGCAGGCGTGGAGCGTAGGAGAGCTGCTGCGGGTATACGAGGCTCTGGAACAGATTGAGGAAAAAGAAGGACACGACTGACAGTGCGGTAAGAAAAATACAGCCGCGTCCGGCAGACAGAGGGACCGGGTTCCATCCGGTCCCTTTTTCCATCCGGGACGCGGTATGACAGAATAAGGAGGCATACCTATGCTGGACAAAACCAGGCGCGGCTGGTGGAAATCAGCCGTATTCTATCAGATTTATCCCAAGAGCTTTCTGGATTCCAACGGCGACGGCATCGGGGATATCCGGGGCGTCATTGAGAAGCTGGACTACCTGGAAAAGCTGGGGATCGACGGCATATGGCTCTCGCCGGTCTGCGACTCCCCCCAGGTGGATAACGGGTATGACATCTCGGATTACAGGGCGGTCTGGCCTGCCTTCGGCTCCATGGAGGATATGGAGGCTCTCATCCGGGAGGCAAAAAAGCGGGGCATCTCCATCATCATGGATCTGGTGCTCAACCACACCTCCCACCGGCACCGGTGGTTTCAGGAGGCCCTGAAGGGCCGGGAGAATCCCTGCCACGACTACTACATCTGGCGGGATGGAGAGCCGGATGCGCCGCCCAATGACATGCAGGCGGCATTCGGCGGCTCCATGTGGACCTATGTGCCGGATTTGAAGCAATACTATTTTCATCAATTTGCCCCGCAGCAGCCGGATTTGAACTGGGAAAACCCCGCTGTCCGCCGGGAGCTGTACGACATGATCCGCTTCTGGGTGGACAAGGGCGTGGAGGGCTTCCGGCTGGACGTCATCGATCAGATCGCCAAGGAGCCCGACCGCAGAATAACCGGCAACGGCCCCAGGCTCCACCAGTTTCTGGAGGAGCTGTCCCGGGAGGCGTTTATAGAAGAGGGGCTGGTCACGGTGGGAGAGGCCTGGGGAGCCGATGTGGAGCGGGCCAGGCGATACAGCGCCCAGGACGGCCGGGAGCTGAGTATGGTGTTCCAGTTCGAGCATATCTGCCTGGACCAGCAGCCCGGCGGCGAGAAGTGGGATTGGATTCCGCTGCCGCTGGTTTCGCTCAAGCGCTGCATGGAGCGCTGGCAGCGGGGGCTCCACGGGCAGGGCTGGAACAGCCTGTTCCTGAACAACCATGACCTTCCCCGCATCGTCTCCCGCTGGGGCGACGACGGGAAATACCGGGTGGAATCGGCCAAAATGCTGGCCGCCATGCTCTATGGCCTGGAGGGAACGCCCTACATCTATCAGGGCGAGGAGCTGGGCATGACCAATATCCGCCTTCCCATTGAGGAGTACGACGATATTGAGATTCAGAATCTGTATACCGGGCGCCTGTCCCGGGGATACCGGGAGGAGGACGTCATGGCGGCCATCTACGCCCGCGGGCGGGACAACGCCCGCACGCCCATGCAGTGGTCGGCAGAGCCGTACGCCGGTTTTTCCCGGGTGAAGCCGTGGCTTCCGGTGAATCCCAATTATCGTGAAATCAACGCCCGGGCGGCGCTGGAAGACCCCGGCTCCGTGTTCTATTTTTATCAGACGCTCATCGCCCTGCGCAAGCGGTATCCTGTGTTCCGGGAGGGGGAGTTTACGCTGCTGGAGCCAGAGAGCGAGAAGCTGTTCGTCTATACAAGGGAGACGGCGGAGGAGCGGCTGCTGGTGATCTGCAATTTCACCGGGGAATCTGTGCCCTATCAGCGCCCCGCGGAATTTGCGGGAGCCTGGCTGCTGCTGGGCAACTACGGGACTGCGGCGGAGACCCTCCGGCCCTATGAGGCCCAGATGTTCTATGGAAGGAAGCAGGCGTAATGAGATACCACGACTGCATTTTTGATCTGTACGGCACGCTGGTGGATATCCGCACCGACGAGACGCGGCCCCGGCTCTGGGAGGAGCTGGCCGCCTGGTACCGGGAGAACGGAGCGGCCTATGAGCCGGAGGAGCTGAAGGAGGCTTATTTCCGCACCGTCCGCCGGATGGAGGGGGGAAAAGCGCCCCTGCGCGGCGACGCCCACGAGGCCCACCCGGAGATTCGGATTGAACTGGTGTTTCAGGCGCTTTTCCGGGAAAAGCAGGCGGAAGCCGGTCTGGAGCTGGCGGTGCGCACAGGAGAGCGGTTCCGGAAAAGCTCTCTGGAGTATATCCGTCCGTACAGCGGCGGGGGGGAGCTGCTCAAGGCCCTTCGCGCCAACGGGCAGAGGGTATGGCTGCTCTCCAACGCCCAGAGTATCTTTACCCGCTGCGAATTATCCATGCTGGGGATTGAGAAGCTGTTTGACGGGATTTATCTCTCGTCTGACTACGGCTGCAAAAAGCCGGACCGGAGATTCTTTGAGCTGCTGCTGCGGGAGAGGGGGATTGCGCCGGAGAACGCCATTATGATCGGCAACGACGGTGTGTGCGATATACAGGGGGCGCGGGCGGTGGGACTGTCCGCCTTGTACGTCCGCTCCAATATTTCACCCGAGGAACCGCTGCCGGAGGCGGATTATGTGCTGGAGGAGATGGACCTCGGCCGGGTGAGGGAAATCCTGACCGGGAAATAGCGGGGACCTCCGCCCTGTTGACAGCCGCCGGAGAACATGTTACCATAGCGGAAACGGGACGAAGGGAGCAAACGCGTATGGAACCGCTGACCAAAGCCAGCTATTCCGATGAGACGACCCGGCGGGAACAGGACAATCTGCGGATCGCCTATCAGGCCGCCTGCGAGGGAATGGTGCTGCTGAAAAACGATGGGGCCTTGCCCTTCCGGACAAAAAAGACGGCCCTCTACGGCCCCGGCGCTATTGCCACCATCAAGGGGGGCTCCGGCTCCGGAGAGGTCAATGAGCGCCATTCCGTCACCATTCTGGAGGGGCTGGAGGACCGGGGCTTCACCGTCACAACCCGGCGGTGGCTGGAGGACTATCAGGCGTGCCTGAAGGAGGCCCGGGCCCGGCGCATGGAGGAGATGAGGAAAAATCTCAATCCCCTGCGGCCCAAGTCCTTCCGGGAACTGTTCTTCGGCGGCTTCCAGCCTCCCGCCGGACGGGCGGTCACGGAGCGGGACGCGGCGGACAGCGATACGGATTCCTGCGTCTATGTGCTCTGCCGTCAGGCGGGGGAGGATGGGGACCGCCGGGCGGAGAGCGGGGATCTGCTTCTCACCGCCGGGGAGGAGGCCGCCATCCGCTTCTGCGCGGAGCGGTATGAGCATTTCCTGCTGGTGATCAACGGCGGCTCCGCGCTGGATATGTCGGGTATTTGCTCCATTCCCGGCGTCAACGCCATTCTCTATCTCTGCCAGCTGGGGCAGGAGGGCGGTCACGCCTTTGCCGATGTGCTCAGCGGCGCGGTGTCCCCCTCGGGCAAGCTCACGGACACCTGGGCCAGACGGTACGCCGATCTCCCCTTCTCCCAGGAATACAGCTATCTCAACGGCGATCTCCAAAATGAGTTCTACAAGGAAGGCATCTACGTGGGCTACCGGTTCTTCGACAGCTTCGGCGTGGAGCCGGCGTATCCCTTCGGCTTTGGCCTGAGCTACACGGATTTTGCCATTCGCTGCGCCGGGGTGTCGGCCCCGGACGGGCGGCATGTGACGGTGAAAGCCGCCGTCGCCAATATCGGAGAGAGGTACGGCGGGAAAGAGGTGGTCCAGCTGTATGTCTCCCCGCCCAACGGGACCCTGGATAAGGAGTATCAGTCCCTGGCGGCCTTCGCCAAGACGGAGGTTCTCCCTCCCGGCGGGTCTGAGGAGCTGGCGCTCACCTTCGACCCCGCCTCCCTTGCCAGCTACCGGGAAGCGGACGCGTCCTATATTCTGGAGCCCGGCGTATATATTCTGCGGCTGGGGAACTCCTCCCGGAACACCGCGGTGGTGGGAACGCTGTGCCTGGACCGGGAGATTGTGGTGTCCCGGCACAGCCATATCTGCCCGCTGCACCTGCCTCTGGAGGAGCTGCACGCCCCCGCCCATGACTTCGGAGATGTTCCGGAGGGGCTGCCCAGGGCGGTGATCCGGCCGGAAGCCTTTGAGACCGTCGTCTATCGGTATGAAAACATGCCGGTGTGTCCCGGCGACAGGCGGGTGAAGCGGGCCCTGGGGCGGCTGACGCTGGAGGAGATGGTGGAGGTCGTGGTGGGCGTGGGGCAGGAGATCGGAAGCGGAAGAAGCCGGTTTCAGGTCCCCGGCTCCGTGGGAAATACCACGTCCAGATTCTGGGACCGGGGGCTGGTCAACGTGGCGCTCTGCGACGGTCCGGCGGGACTGCGGCTTCAGAAGCGGTCTGTCGTGGGCAGAAACGGAAAGATCAAGGCCGTCGATCTGCCCTACGCCTCTCTGGAGGCGCTGCCCGGCGGGGTGAAGAAATTCCTGACCGGCCGCCCGGAAAAGGGGGCGGTGCTCTACCAGTTCGCCACCGCCTTTCCCGTGGCTGTGGCCCTGGCCCAGAGCTGGAATGTGGAGCTGCTCCATCAGGTGGGCCGGGCCGTATTCCGGGAGATGAAGGAGTACGGCTGCACCTACTGGCTGGCCCCCGCCGTCAACATCCACCGCAACCCCCTGTGCGGGCGAAATTTTGAGTACTTCTCCGAGGACCCCAGGCTCACCGGGCTGATGGCCGCCGCGCTGATCCGGGGCGTTCAGCAGGAGGAGGGGTACTATGTCGCCGTCAAGCATTTCGCCTGCAACAACCAGGAGGAGAACCGCACCGGCGTGTCCAGCAATGTGGGCGAGCGGGCGCTGAGGGAAATCTATCTCCGGGGGTTTCAGGAGGCGGTTCAGGGAGGGGGCGCCAAGGGCGTGATGACCTCCTATAACCGCATCAATGGAATTTACGCGCCCAACAGCGGCGATCTGTGCACCCGGGTGCTCCGCAGCGAGTGGGGCTTTACCGGCGTGGTAATGACCGACTGGTCCTCCACCCGGTTCGGCCGGGGCAGCAGCGCCGCCGCCATGCGGGCGGGCAACGATCTCATCATGCCCGGGGGAAGGAGCTGCAAGAAGGAAATCCTCCGGGGAGTGAAATCCGGCGTGATCAGCGAGGAGGACGTCCGCCGCTGCTGCGGCAGGGTGCTCCTCTCCATTCTCAACAGCGCCATACAGCGGGAATATATGGACAGCTTTGAAACAAATTGACAGGGAGGAAGGCACGTATGCTGGAAGAACTGAAACGGCAGGTCTATGAGGCCAATATGGAACTGCCCCGCCGGGGGCTTGTCACGTACACCTGGGGCAATGTCAGCGGGATTGACCGGGAGCGGGGACTGATGGTCATCAAGCCGTCGGGGGTGGAGTACAAAGCCCTGCGGCCGGAGGATCTGGTGGTGCTGGATCTGGAGGGCGGCCAGGTGGAGGGAACGATGAACCCCTCCTCCGACACCAGAACCCATCTGGCGCTGTACAGGGCCTTCCCCTCCCTGGGCGGCATTGTCCATACCCACAGTCCCTATGCCGCGGCCTGGGCCCAGGCGGGCCGGGACATTCCCGCCTATGGCACCACCCATGCCGATTACTTCTACGGCCCCATTCCCTGCGCCCGGGACCTGACGGCGGAGGAGATCGATGCGGATTACGAGGCCAGCACCGGCCTTGTGATTGTGGAAACCTTCCGGGAGCGGGGGGTGGACCCGGCCCATGTTCCCGCCGTCGTCTGCCGCAGCCACGGGCCGTTTACCTGGGGAAAGGATCCGGCTCAGGCGGTGTATCACGCCGTGGTGCTGGAGGAGGTGGCGAAGATGGCTTTGCTCACCGAGCAGATCAATCCAGAAGCTTCTGCCGCTCCCCAGCGCATTCAGGACAAGCATTTCCTGCGCAAGCATGGCCCCGGCGCCTATTACGGGCAGAAACCGTCCAAATAAAGGAGATTCCCCGGGATGATCTCATCCCGGGGAATCTTCCGCTGAGGGCGGCTGTCACTTGTGCTTTCCCTGGAAGAACAGCGCCAGGGTGCCGGGGCCGGAGTGGTTGCCGATGACCGGGCCCACGTAGTTGATGACCAGCTTGTCCACCTTGTACCTGGCCCGGATGGCCTCGGCCAGACCTTTGGCCTCCTCCTCGCAGTCGCCGTGGCTGATGAACACCACCGAAGGATCGTCCACCAGCTCGTCCATCTTCTCCAGCAGGGCGCTGACGGAGGCTTTCCGCCCCCGGACTTTGCTGACGGGGATCAGGTGGCCCTCGCCGTCCACGTGGAGCACAGGCTTCATTTGCAGCATGGTGCCCAGCAGGGCCGCCGCCGCGGACACCCGTCCGCCCCGCTTGAGATGGTTGAGATCGTCCACGGTGAACCAATGGCAGATATGGTTTTTCCGCTCCTCCACGAAATCCCGGACCTCCTCCAGCGTTTTTCCCTTCCGCTTTTCCTGCGCTGCCAGATAGACCAGCAGCCCCTGGCCCAGGGAGGCGGCCCGGCTGTCGCAGACCAGAATCCTGCTGCCGGGGTGAGCGGCGGCGACGTCCTCCGCGGCGATGCAGGCGGACTGGTAGGTGGTGGAGAGGCCGGAGGAGAAGGAGATGCACAGCACATCCTTGTCCTGCTCCGCCAGATGCGTCATGATATCCGTAAAGACGGCCACATTGATGGCGGAGGTAGTGCCCAGCGCGCCGCCCCGCAGGCGGCTGTAAAAATCCCCGGGATCGATATCGCGGTTGTCCAGATAGTTGAAATATTCCCGATCCTCCATGACAAAGGACAGGGGAAGGACCTGGAGTTCCAGCTCCGCCGCCATTTCGGCGGACAGATCGCAACAGCTGTCGGTCAGAATCACATAATCTCTCATATCAGCTCTCCTTTTTTTAAAGGCGATATCAGGCGGACCTTCATACCGCCATAACTTTTCTATCCTATTATACCATATTTTTTCCATTGCGCAAGAGGGAAATCGCCGGGAGACCGGGAGCGCGGCATGGGGAACAGGAAGCTGCGGATTCCTCTTGAATTTTGGATTGTCAGCAAGCCCCTTTTGTGGTACACTGAAGAGGAAACGATGATAGGGCCCGCATCCTGCCGGAAATGCCGCGGCGCGGGCTTCTGAAAGGAGGCGTCTGCGATGAAAAGCCGTCCGCGCCGTCTGGGGGCGCTGGCCGTGTTCCTGCTGCTGCTCTGCTCGTTGGCCCACAGCCCCGGACAGGCGTCCTCCGCCAGCGCGTATTTTACCGCCGTCAACGACCAGCTGATGCCGCTGAACGACGAGACCATGCCCTTTTATTCCAACGGCGTGCTCTATGTCTCCGGCCGGCTTTTTGAAGGAGGAGAGCTGGGCGTCTCCTATTCCCGCCACCCCTCTCTGGGACTGGCCACGCTCTATATGCATGGCAGCACCCTGGACCTCCGCTTCGACCTGGCCGGACAGGTGGCCTACGACAAGGAGGGCAACTTTTACAGCGGCTACGCCATTGAGCGGGGCGGCATGGTGTTCTTTCCCCTGCGGTTGGTCTGCCAGTATTTCAACCTGAGCTGGAGCTACTGCGAGACGGACATCATTCCGCTGATCCGGGTGAAAAACGACAACGTGATCCTCAGCGACACAAACTTCATCTACGCCGCCGCCACCCTGATGAACGACCGCTACAGCGAATACGAGCGCTCCCAGAGCAGCCGCCCGCCTGTGACCCCCGGTCCCGGGGGTACTGATGCGGAGCTCCCCATTCAGGCGGCGGAGGGGCAGAAGGTGTACCTCCTCTTTGACGGCTCCGGTGCGCTGGAGATTCTTCCCGCGCTGGGGGACGTGCAGGCAACCTTCCTTCTGTCGGCGGAGCAGATGGAAAACGGCGATCTGCTCCGGGCGCTGGCCGCCGGCGGCCACGCGGCGGCGCTCCGGGTTCTGGGGGAAACCCCGGAGGCGGCGGAGGAGGAAATCCTTCTGGCGCGGGAGGCCATGTGGCGGGCCGCATGCGTCCGGCTGGAGCTGGTGTGGTACGGCGGAGAGGCCGCTCTCGCGGAGCTTTGGGAGGAGCAGGGATGCCTTCCGGTCCATTTCACGCTGGACGCCTCCGGCGAACAGGCTTCCGGCCTGCTGCGTTCCATCGGCCGCCACCGGGAGGATGTGGCGGTCTATCTGGGGGACAGCGGGTGCGTGGGCATGCTGCCGGAGCTGCTCTCCGGCCTGAAGGAGGGGAGCTACCGGCTCAGCGCCTGGCGGCTGACGGCCTGAACCGGCGTAATTTACAGAAAGTTCAAGAAAAAATCCTTTTCAGCGGTATAATGGGAATCAATATCATGGAGAAGTCCCCATTCCGGCTTTCTCCGCCGGGGGACGGGAGGATGGCATGGCACGAAAGATTCTGGTGGTGGAAGACGACCACAACATTTCCGATCTGATCCGGATGTATCTGGATAAAGAAGGCTTTGAAATCCAGGCGGTATTTGACGGCGGCAGCGCGGTGGAGACCTTCCGGTCCTGGCAGCCGGACATGGTGCTGCTGGATTTGATGCTGCCGGTGATGGACGGCTGGGCGGTGTGCGGCAAAATCCGGGAAACCAGCCGCACCCCTATCATCATGATTACCGCCAAAAGCGAGGTGTTTGACCGCATTCAGGGCCTGGAGATGGGGGCGGACGATTACATCGTCAAGCCCTTTGAGATGAAGGAGCTCATCGCCCGGATCAACGCGGTGCTCCGCCGGAGTGAAATTCCGGAGGACACCCGGAAGCGGCTGGTCTTTGACAAGCTGGAGATCAATCTGGACTCCTATGAGCTGACGGTGGACGGGAAGAAGGTGGATACGCCGCCGAAGGAGCTTGAGCTGCTCTATCACCTGGCGTCCACGCCCAACCGGGTGTACACCCGGAACCAGCTTCTCGACGAGGTCTGGGGATTTGACTACTTCGGAGACAGCCGGACGGTGGACGTTCACATCAAGCGCCTGCGGGAGAAGGTGGAGAACGTGTCCGGCCAGTGGGCTTTGAAAACGGTCTGGGGCGTGGGATACAAGTTCGAGGTCGTCTCGCCCAAGAAGTAAGGAGTTTGATCAGATGAGCAGATTCAAGGGCATCTACTGGCGGACCTTCACCGTTACCGTAGGTATGGTGGCGCTGACGCTGGTCCTGCTGGGGGCGTCCTTTTTTTCCCTGACCTACAGCTATATCATGACGGAAAAGCGGAGCGAGCTCCAGGACCGCGCCGAGATCATCGCGCAGATGGCCCTGAAGGCTTACAGCGAGTCCACCTCCCGGGAATCCCTTCAGGAGGAGCTGATCTCCATGGTGGAGATTTCCGAGCAGATGAGCGGCACCGATTTCCTGATCTGGGTCCCCCATTGGCACACCTTCTTCGGCACCAACGCCAGCCTGGGCGGCCGGGAGCTCACCATGCCGGCCGCCATGGGGGCGAAGCTGGAGAGGCGGGAGGTCTACATGGGCGTATCGGACCTGGGGCTCTATGAAAAGCCACGGGCCGTGGTGGCGGTGCCCGCCCGCAGCGCGGGAGGGGTGGAAATCGGGCCCGTACTGGCGGTGGCGGAGCCCAATACCATGACGGAGATGTGGCGGGCCTTCCTGGGCATCTTCGGCATGACTGCCGTCACGGTGCTGCTGATTGCCTTTGTGGCCACGGCCACCACGGCCATGCAGCAGACCAAGCCCATCCGGGATATGGCCGCCGCCGCCCGGAAGTTTGCCGAAGGCAATTTCGACGCCCGGGTTCACGACTCCGGCCGGGAGGACGAGATCGGCGAACTCATCAAATCCTTCAACGCCATGGCGGAGTCCCTCCAGCAGACGGAGCGGCAGCGCCGGGAGTTCATCGCCAACATCTCCCACGAGCTGAAGACCCCCATGACCACGATCGCCGGTTACGCCGACGGGATTCTGGACGGGGTCATCTCCGGGCCGGAGGAGCGGCAGTACCTTGCCATCATCTCCGATGAGAGCCGCCGTCTGGCCCGTCTGGTCCGCCGGATGCTGGACGTCAGCCAGCTGCAAAGCATGGATTTGATCAAGCAGAAGACCGCCTTCGATCTCTCTGAGTCCATGCGGCGGGTTCTGGTGAGCATGGAGAAGAAAATTACCGGCCGGGGACTGGACGTGGATGTGGAGATTCCGGAGGACCCGGTGATGGTGCTGGGCGACAACGACCTTCTGACCCAGGTGGTGTACAACCTGCTGGAAAACGCCGCCAAATTTGCTTCCCAGGGCAGCACGCTGTTTCTGGGACTGGAGAAAAAGGCGGGAAAGG
Source organism: uncultured Oscillospiraceae bacterium (assembly GCA_910579725.1). Classification (GTDB taxonomy): domain Bacteria; phylum Bacillota; class Clostridia; order Oscillospirales; family Oscillospiraceae; genus Pelethomonas. The sequence continues at coordinate 46,287 of CAJTUD010000006.1, forward strand.
CGGTGGTCACGGTGCGCAACACCGGCCAGACCATCCCGCCGGAGGAGCTGCCCCTGCTGTTCGAGCGGTTCCATAAATCCGACCGCTCCCGCAGCGCGGACAAGGACGGCGTGGGCCTGGGTTTGTACATTGTCCGCACCATACTGGAGCAGCACCATGAAAAGATCACCGCCGAGAGTGAAAACGGCGTAACGACCTTCTCTTTCACCATTCATCTGGCGGAAGAGACGGCGAAAACTGTGTGAGGAACTGTGGAAATGGAAGAGTTGTGGAGGGAAGTTCAGACGCCGGAGAATGGCCGGGAGGTGGTCCTGACCTACCGGCAGGCAGAGCAGATAGAGCCGGTGACGCTGCGCTATGAGCGGCCGATGCCGGCGTATATGGAGCCGGGAGAGGCGGCCAGGGCGGTTCCGCCTTCCGGCGGGGGCCGTCCGGACAAGCCGCACAGCCCGCTCAATCCGCCGGAGAAGCCCAAGGCCCGCTGGGGCGTGCGGCTGTATGTGGGGGTAAGCCTGCTGCTGATCGTGTGCTGCCTGGGGGTGGGCATATGGTATGTCAGCCAGTACGGCCTGACCCTGCCCGGCGGCGGGGACTCCGGCCCCCGGGACGGCGCACCGCCCCGGAATGATTACTATTGGGACATGGGAGAGCCGGAGGATACCGCCATCTCCATCCCCAGCTACCCCACCGGCGGCGAAACCCGGCTCAGCCTCCGTTCCGCCGGGGACCTGCCGGTGCTGAGCATCCAGCAGGTTTACGATCAGGTGACGCCCTCGGTGGTGGCGGTGCTGGGCATGCAGAAGATGTACGCCAGCGTGGGCACCGGGGTGATCTTCTCGGAGGACGGGTACATCCTGACCAACTGCCACGTCATTGCCGGGTGCAGCAGCTGCGATGTGTGGGTGTCCGATGCTCACGGGGTGGACAGGGAATTTGAGGCCCGGGTGGTGGGCTATGACGCGGACGCCGATCTGGCGGTGCTGAAAATCGAGGCGGAGAATCTGCCTGCGGCGGAGTTCGGCGTGTCGGATGATCTGCGGGTGGGAGACCCGGTGTACGCCATCGGGAACCCCCTGGGGGTGGAGCTGCGCAACACCCTGACAAACGGCATCGTCTCCGCCATCAACCGGGACGTGGATGTGGACGGCGTGGCCATGACCCTGATTCAGACCACCGCCGCCCTGAACAGCGGCAACTCCGGCGGCCCTCTGATCAACCAGTACGGTCAGGTCATCGGCATCAACACCATCAAGATGATGAGCTCCGACGACACCATTGAAGGGCTGGGCTTCGCCATTCCCTCCAGTCTGGCGCTCCGGTGGGTCAATGAGCTGATTTCCTTCGGAGAGCTTCAGCCCCAGCCGGTGCTGGGCGTCACCGTCAACCGCATCCCCCAGACGCTGCCCGACGGGTCTGTGGGCCTGGAGCTGGATGAGATCACCCCGGGACTCAGCGGAGACCGGGCGGGTCTGCTGAAGGGGGACTATCTGGTTGCGTTCAACGGCCAGGAGATCACCGGATTTGACCAGCTGCTGAGCCTCCGCCGGGAGCTCTATGTGGGAGACGAGGTGCCCGTCCGCGTTTACCGGGACGGGGAGTATCTGGAGTTCACCATGATTATGATGGCGGAGTGACGGCAGCAGGGGAATACCGAAGGGCGGAAGGGGAGACCTTTCCGCCCTTTCTCCTGCGGCTGGGGGGCTGTGCGTACAATTTGGGGGAGAAACAAATATTTTTCTCGCAAATTGTCGGAAAGTGTGCTAAAATAGCGCCGGGGTGATGAATATGAAAGACCAACAGGCCGTTTCGGCCATTATTGCGGAGCTGAAAAATCTGTATCCCGCCGCGGAGTGCTCCCTGACCTTTGATCCGGAGAAAGCCTATGAGCTGCTGTTTTCCGTACGCCTGGCCGCGCAGTGCACCGACGCGAGGGTGAATCTGGTGACGCCTGTGCTGTACGGCCGGTTTCCCTCCCTGGAGGCGCTGGCCGCCGCCTCCGAGGAGGAGGTGGGGGAGATCATCCACTCCACCGGCTTCTGGCGGTCCAAGGCCCGGGACATCGTGGCCGCCAGCCGGATGCTGCTGGAGGAGTTCGGCGGCCGGGTGCCGGACAACATGGAGGACCTGCTGCGCCTGCCTGGCGTGGGACGGAAGACCGCCAATCTGATTCTGGGGGATGTGTACGGCCGGGAGGGCTACGTCTGCGACACCCACTGCATCCGGATTACGGGCCTTCTGGGCCTTACCGACGGCAGCAAGGACCCGCTGAAGGTGGAAATGCAGCTGAGAAAGTGCATTCCGCCGGAGGAGAGCAGTGATTTCTGCCACCGGATGGTCCATCACGGGCGGGCGGTGTGCGTGGCCCGGCGGCCGGACTGTCAGGCCTGTACGCTGCGGCCCTGGTGCGACCACTGGAAGGGTCAATAAGAACCTGTATTCACAACCGCTGAGCGCTGTCTGGCCGGTCTTTTTCCCGCCATACTGTGTCGCTTTTCCTTGCAATCCGTCAGGACTACCGGGGAAAAGCTCCTTGCCTGACGAGAAAAATCCTCGTCCATCCAGCATTTCCCGATTATGAATACAGGTTCTGAATGTTCCCCTCTCCCGCCGGGTGGAGAGGGGAACATTTTTGCGTTCCGGCACATATACTGGAAGGAAACCAAACCGGGAGGACACGGTATGAGACAGTTCAATCAGTCAAAGCTCCAGCAGGCGCTGGGCGACAAACGGATGATGGAGCAGCTTGTCAATTCCCCTGAAGCCAGAAAGCTGGCCGGGATGCTGAGCCAGGGCGCGGATCAGGCGTCCCTGCAAAAGATCGCGGAGAGCGCCGCCAAAGGCGACACCTCCCAGCTGAAGGCCCTGATCCAGTCCGTCACGTCCACGCCCGGCGGCGCGGAGCTGCTGCAAAAGCTGGAAAACAGCTTCGGGCAGCGGTGATCCGCCGGAGGCGGCCCCAGTCCCCGGCGGCGGGGAGCGCACGCGTCTGAAGGAATAGCGCCCGGCGTTCCGGAGAGGAGGGAGCGGAGACATGAGCGAGTTTGAAGAAAAATTGAATTCCGTTCTCTCCAATCCGGACGCCATGAGCCAGATTATGAATCTGGCCCAGTCGCTGAACCTGGGCGGAGGCTCCGGCGGCGGAGAAGCCCCCTCCGGAGAGAGCGCCGGGGAGCCCCAGCCTGCCGCCGGGGGAAATTCCGGCGGAGGCGGATTGGGTGATCTGGCGGGTCTGCTGGGGCAGATCGACCCCAGACTGATCCAGCGGCTGCTGCCGCTGGTGGGGGAGCTGGCGGGGGGCGGCGGCAACGATGAGCGGATGCAGCTGCTTTACGCCCTGCGCCCCTTTCTGAAGCCGGAACGGCGGGACAAGGTGGAGCGGGCGGCCAAGGCGGCGCGGCTGATCCACGTGGGAAAAAAGCTGCTGAAATCCATGGGAGAGCAAAATGTATAACCGGTATGTGCGCAATGACGCGGGACAATATGAGAGGATTCCCGTGGCGGAGCCGCCTCCGCCGCCCTCCGAGGGAAGCGGGAGGACGGAAGGTCCCCCGCCGCCTCCGCGTCCGGAGGGCGGTCCGCCGCCCCCGCCTCCCCCCGGAGGCAGGGGCATCTTTTCCGGCATTCTGGAAAAGCTCAATCTGAAGGACATCGATACCGGAGATCTGCTGCTGCTGCTGCTGATCTTTTTGCTTTTCCGGGAGAGCGAGGACGAGGAGCTTCTGATCGCCCTGGGCCTCCTGCTGATTCTGTAACCGGAAAACCGGCCCTTACTTAGAAACTGTATTCAGGTGTTGCACGCCGTCCGGGCGGGGCTTTTGCCGCCCTGCCGCGTTTTGACAGGAAAAGCCGCCCCGCAAGGGGCGGCTGATTCATTTCTCCTCCAGCTGTTTGACCAGCGCCTCCTCCGGCGTCACATAGGCGGTCTGATAGGGGTCGTAGACCACCATGCCGGGCCGGGCGCCGCTGGGCTTTCTGACGTTGCGGACCTGGGTGTAGTCCACCGCCACCTGACCGCCCTCCCGCCCCTGGGAAAACCAGGCGGCCAGGGAAGCCGCCTCCGTCAAAGACTGGGCGTCCGGCTCCTGCCCTCCGGTGCGGAGAATGACGTGGGAGCCGTGAATGCGCTGGGTGTGGAACCAGTAGTCTGACTTGAACGCCTCCCGGACCAGCTGGTCGTTCTGGGTGTTGCTTCTCCCCACCAGGATGGGGAAGCCGCCGCTGGAGCGGAAGGCCCTGGGACGGCCGGGCGCCCGGCGGGGCTCCTTCCTGCCGGGGGCGGGGCCTTTCAGATATCCGGCCTCCCGGAGCTCCCGGCGGATATCGCTGAAATCCTGCTCCGTTTCCGCCCGGGTCAGCTCGTCCAGCACGCTCTCCAGCCAGTCCCGCTCCCGGCGGGCGATGGACATCTGCTCCGTCAGGTACATCTCCGCCGTTTTGGCTTTTTGATAGAGCTTGAAATACTTCGCGGCGTTCTGCTGGGGCGTCAGCAGCGGATCGAGGGGGATGTCCATTTCTCCGCCGTCCGGGTCGTAGTAGTTCAGGGCCCGGAGCGTGGACTGCCCCCGTTCCATGCGGTAGAGATTGGCGGTAATCAGCTCTCCGGAGATGCGCAGCCGGTCCCGGTCCTGGGTCCGCTCGTACTCCTTTTCCTGGAGGGCCAGCTTCCGCCTGGCCCGGTCCCGGGCGTTGGCGGCGGCCCGGTGGAGGTCCTGCCCCCGCTGGCGGACGCGCTCGAGCTGCTCCCGCTTTTCATAAAAGGCGTCCAGCATGGGGGAGAAGGCGTCCCAGACCTGGGCCTCCATGCTCCCGCCGTACTGCCGGATGGGCAGGTAGGAAAAGTCCGCGGGCTTTCCCTCCCGGGAGAGCATGCAGGGCTGAAAATCCCCGGCCTTCACCTGGGCCTGCCAGGAGAAAAACGCCTCCCGGAGCCCGGCGGAGCGGTCTCCGATGGGGCCGTCTCCCCCGGCCCGGTCCGCAATCTCCCGGCAGATCAGGGGAGAGAGGCCGAAGAAGCGGTCCAGCAGGAAGCCGCTGGCTTCCCGGTCCGGCCCGGCTTCCGCCAGCAGGCGGTCGAAATCCTCTTCAAGGGCAGAGAGCGGGTCCGCCTTCTCCTGAACTGGCGGCAGGCGGTAGAACAGCCCGGGCAGCACCTGCCGCCGCTCGCTCATCTCCATGTCCACCCGGCGCAGGCAGTCAATGATCCGGTCCTGGCCGTCCAGCAGGATCAGGTTGGAGTAGCGTCCCATGCACTCCACCGCCAGGGTCCGGCGGCCCGGCTCCCCCAGCTCGTCCACAATGTCCACGCGCAGCAGCGCCGCCCGCTCCAGTCCGGGCTGCTCCACGGCGCTCAGACGTCCGCCGGTCAGGTGCTTGCGCAGCAGCATGCAGAACATGGGGGGCGAGGCGGGATTTTCCCGGGAGGCGGCGGTGAGATGCATGCGGGCCTGGCTGGCTCCGGCGCAGAGGAGCAGCTTTTTGTTCCCCCGCAGAGTGAGAACAATCTGGTCCCGGGCGGGCTGCTGGATTTTTTCGATCCGCAGGCCCAGAATGGTCTCCCGCAGCTCTTTCACCACGCCGGAGAGACATACGGCGTCAAGTGGCATCGTTTTCCTCCTCCATCATCACGGCGAACAGCCGGTTGATCCGCTCCCGCCGCCCCTTCAGATACAGATAGCCAATCAGGCACTCCAGGGCGGTGGCCTTGAGATAATCCGAGCGGCTGGCGCTGCGGGGGATGGTGTGAACATGGGCGTTGCGCCCCCGCTTGTACACCGCCGTTTCCTCCTGCGTCAGCAGAGGCAGAATCTTTTCCGCCCGCCCCGCCTGGGCAGTGGCCCTTACCAGCTCCACCGCCGCCCGGTGAAGTCCCTTCCCGGTGGCCTTCCCATGGGCGCAGAGCCAGGAACGGACCAGTAGCTCATACACCGCATCCCCCAGATGGGCCAGGCCGATGCTGCTGATGGCCTGAATCTGACCGTCGTCCAGATGTATGTCAAAATAGTCGTCCATTGTTTCACCTGATTTTCCGTTATTGCATTCTATCATATCGTTCGCCGCCGGTCCTGTCAATCCTTTCTTGCCGGATTTCAGGGCGGCGGACCTTCCCCCGGGGGCGGAGAGAGCTTTTGGCAGGTCCGGCGCAAATCTTTGTGGATATTTTCACCAAAAAGTTCTTGCAGTTTTTAGGCGAAAGTGCTATATTCTAGTCTGTTCAAAAAAATGCAAGAGAGGTATCCTCTATGGAAGTTCTGATCTCACTATCTTTTGCCCTGGTGGGGGGACTGCTGATGTCCCGCCTTGCCAAGGTGCTGAACCTGCCGGCGGTGACGGCCTATCTGGTGGCCGGACTGCTGCTGGGTCCCTACTGCATCGGCGGGCTGAACCTGCTGGGCGTGGGCTTCAACACCCCGGCGGAGGTCGCCCATCTGGACGTCATTTCCCAGGTGGCGCTGGGATTCATTGCCTTCACCATCGGCAACGAGTTCCGGCTGGAGCAGCTCCGGCACATGGGGCGTCAGGCCATCACCATAGGCATCGTCCAGGCGGTGTTCACCACGTTCCTGGTGGACGCGGCCCTGGTGGCGCTGCATTTTGTCAATCCATCCCTCATCTCCGTCTCCTCCGCCATCACGCTGGGAGCCATCGCCGCCGCCACCGCCCCGGCGGCCACCCTGATGGTGGTGCGCCAGTACAAGGCGGACGGTCCGCTGACCAAGCTGCTGCTGCTGGTGGTGGCCATTGACGACGCGGTGGGACTGGTGCTGTTTTCCGCGTCCTTCGGCGTGGCCTCCGCGCTGGAGAGCGGCAGCGTCAGCGTGCTCACCGTACTGGTGGAGCCGGTGGTGGAGATCGGTCTGTCTCTGGCGCTGGGCGGCGCGGCGGGCTGGGTGCTGTACCGGGTGGAGCGGTTTTTCCACTCCCGCAGCAAGCGGCTGTCCATTTCCATCGGCTTTGTATTGCTGACGGTGGGGCTGTCCATGGTGGAGTTTGAGCTGGGCGGCGTTCGCTGCGGGTTCAGCCTGCTGCTGGTGTGCATGATGACCGGAACGGTGTTCTGCAACATCTGCGATTTCTCCGAGGAGCTCATGGGCCGTGTGGACAGCTGGACCGCGCCGCTGTTCGTGCTGTTTTTCGTCCTGTCCGGCGCGGAGCTGAATCTGAAGGTGCTGTCCAATCCCCTGGTGCTGCTGATCGGCGTGGTGTATATCGCCGCCCGCTCCCTGGGCAAGTACCTGGGCGCCTTCGGCAGCTGCGCCGCCACCGGATGCGGGGAGAGCATCACCCGGTACCTGGGCATCACGCTGCTGCCCCAGGCGGGGGTGGCGCTGGGCATGGCGCTGACCGCCCAGCAGCTTGACGGCGGCGAGGTGGTGCGCAATGTGGTTTTGTTCTCTGTGCTGGTGTACGAGCTGGTCGGTCCTGCCCTGACCAAGCGGGCGCTGATCGCCGCCGGGGAAATCAAGGCGGAAGGCCGCACCAGCGCCAGGAAAAAGAACGAGCCGAAAAAGCCGGTGCGGCTGGGCGAGTGACGGGCGGAAATCCGGCGCGGCCGGAGGGAGAAAATCCATGCTTTACAAATGGCCGCGCCGGTGGTATAATGATACCTGAAGTAAATATCGGGCCAGCTGCCGCCGCGCCTGCGGCACATGGAATGGGGTGAAACGCCCCGCGAGTCGGTCACTGTGAAGCCTTCCCGGTTCTCCGCCGGTGGAAAGGATAAGTCAGATACATGGGCAGCCTGGCAATTTTTCCGCCGGAACCGGAATAATGCTGTCTTTTCCGGCCTCGCTGTATTCACGGCGGGGCCGTGTGCGTCCCGTGGCTCCGGTCAGGGGACGCTTTGTTTGTGTTTCCGCCGGAGCCGGTGGGGCGGCGCCGGGAAACAATATATCTCCTGTTTTCATATCGGCTCTGTGAAAAACCAAAGGACGCCCGGGTCTCAAGACCGCCCGGACGTCCTTCTGGTATATTCATGATAATCGGGGGATGCCCGCCGCTTTACAGAAGGTGAATCTGCCCCAGCAGGGGAACCTCCTTCTCCACGCCCTGAATGGCGTTGATGATGCCGATGAACCAGCACAGGGCGCAGAACAGACCGCCTGCCAAGCCCACAATCCATCCAAACAGAGGCACCCGGGCTACGATCCCGATGACTGTGGCGGCAATCCAGAGTACCAGAGACTGGTTGATGTGAAACCGGCTGCCTTCCCGGTCGCCCATGAGAAAGGCGATCAGCAGTCCTACCCAGGTGAGGTAGGCTACCACGTCTGTTGCTCTTTTGTCCATGCTCTCTCTCCTCCTTTATTTCTGACGCAGGGTAATATCGCCGCTGACGCTGGACATGGAGAAGCTCCGTCCGCCGCCGTCCAGATAGATGGCCTCCCCGGAGCGCTTGCCGATGGGGCCCACCAGGGGGAAGTCGCTGTCCAGCTCGCCGGAAACCGTGTTGAAGCGAAGGGTGAAGCCCTCTCCGGCGGGCATGGCGGCCTCGCAGTCCCCGGACTTGGAGCTCACCTCCAGGTGCTCCGGCGCTTGCAGGAGCTCCAGCTCCACGTCGCCGCTGGCGCTGATGCACCGCAGCTCTCTGGCCTCTCCCGTCAGACAGATTTCGCCGCTGCTGGTACCGGCCCGCACTGTGTCAAAGCCGCCATGCAAATCCGCGTCGCCGCTGGCCGTTTCCACCTGGACGCTGCGGCCGCGGAGGTTCTCCGTGTCCAGATCCCCGCTGGCGGATCGGAAGAGCAGCTCCTGGAATTCCGCGCCGTGAATCCGGGCGTCGCCGCTGGCGGTTTTTACCGACAGCTGGCCCACCTCCAGACCCCTGTGGACCTCCACGTCGCCGTGAACGGTGGAAATCTGAAGAAAATCCCAGAACCGTCCGGGCAGGGTCAGCTCCACATCCGCCGCCGCCAGTCCGCGAAGGGAGAAGAAGGAGGAGCTGGCGGTGTTCCCCTGCCGCACCGACAGTATGCCGTCCTCGCTCATGCGCAGCTCCAGGCTGTCCAGATCGCCGTCCAGGCGGACCTCTGCCTCCGGGTCCTCGTCCAGCAGAACCGTTACGTCGCCGTTGATCTGCACGTCCACGCCCTTGAGATCACGGGAGTCGAAGCTGGTGCCCTCCACCCGGTGGCTGCGCCCGGTTTCGCAGAAGAAGCCGCCCCGGTCCTTGCTGTAGCCCATGGAGAAGGACCAGCCCTTTTCGGCGTTCTCCCTTTCGGCGGCTTCCCCGCCGGTGCCCTCCGCGGCCGCACCGGCCTGGGCCGGTTCCTCGTCGCCGTCAAAGTGGATGGAGACCTTGCCCTTGAAGCCGTCGGGATATTTTTCCCGCAGCTTTGCCTCCACATCCCGCAGGATGTTCCTGGCCTGACCCATGGCGTCTTTGGTCTGGCTCATGGTTTCATTGATGACGTCCTTCATTCCGCGAAACAGGTCTCCGGCAAAGTCCTGGGGACCCGTCTCCTGCCGGGGAAGCTGTCCCTCGGGGCCCAGGCTGTCCAGATAAGCGAGGAGCTCATCCACGCTTCCCAGGTCCTCCAGAGCCTTCTGATAGGCTTCGTCCCCGCTCATGCCTCCGGCCACCAAATCCTGCCAGCGGCTGTAGAGATTCTCGCTGAGCTCCTCGATGAGCTCCACCTTGGCGGTGGTATCGGCGGCGCCGGAAAGGCGGCCAGTCACCGCGATGACAAATCTTGTTCTCATGTTGTCCATCGTCTCAGTCCTCCTCCAATGAAATCAGGGCGTCCAGCAGGGCCCTGGTGGTTTGCCATTCCAGGCTGTTTTCCTCCCACCGGCGTTTTCCCTCGTCGGTGATGGAGTAGTAGCGCCGCCGCGCGCCCGGTCCGTCCTCTCCCCAGTAGGAGGAGATCAGTCCCGCGCTCTCCAGACGTTTGAAGGCGGTATACAGCGTGGCCTCTTTGAAGCCGTACTCGCCTTTGGTCCGCTGCTGAATGGTCTTGTTGATTTCGTAACCGTAGTTGTCCCCCCGCATCAGCTGGGTCAGAATGATGGTATCTGTATGGCCCCGCAGGGTGTCCGCAGAAATGGACAATTCAAACACTCCTTTCGTAGGTCCGGTCCGCCGTCTTCGCGCCGCCCGTCCCTCAAGCTGGCCTTATCATAGCACGACATACATCGACTGTCAAGGTACTTCTTGAAAAAATATATTAAGAAGCATTTAATATTTCGATAAGAAAAAGCGATTGGTTTCCGGGCCTTTTCGCCGGAACCTGCCGCTTTTCAGGATGTGGAGCGTCCTGCGGGGGCGTTTTTTGTTGCCTTTTGTCAAAAACTGTGTTATGCTGACAGCAGGAAAGAATCATCTTTCAGCGCTGCCGGTAACGGCAGGCGGTTGGCCTCTCCATCCCGGAGGGGACTTCTTGCCCCTCCGACGAAAGGAGGGGGTGCCCATGCTGACGTATTCGGAGCTGTTTCAGTTCTGTCTGGTTATCATCGGCATTTGCGGCCTGTTCTTGCAGGTACATAACGGCAAAAAGAAGTAACCGCCCACAGGCCACCCACCTTGGCGGTTACTTCTTTTAACTGACGAGGGGCTAACCGTCTGCTGGCAGCGCCCTTTCTGTCTTTCAGTATACCCCTACGATACTGTTTTGTCAAGTCCTCCGGTGTTTGCGGCGCCGGGGGACTGAAATTTTCAGGAAAGTTGCACTGCGGCGTACAACTTTCCCGGCTTTGCGCCCTACAGGTAAGGGGGTGAGGGAGTTGGAAGAAAAAGACGCGCTCAGCTATCTGCTGGAAAATGGCGTCGGCCTTTCAGAAATTCAGACCTATGGGAAGGCGGGCATATCCCTGGAGGAACTGTGCGCCGCCGTGGAGAGCCGGATACAGCGGGGCGTTCCGCCTACAGACGATCCGAAGGAGAAAGAAAAGGACCAGCGCCCGGTTTTGACACTGGCGCTGCTGGGCGATTTTTTGCGGGAGGCGGGAATCTCCGTACGCTACAACGTGATCTCCAAAGAAATTCAGATCGACGGCGTTCCCTCCCGGTTCAATCCGGAGACGCTGGCGGCGGACCTGCATATCATTTTGCACGATCAGCTCAAGGAGGCCTTCCGGTGCAGCAAGGACCAGGTGGCGGACCTGCTCCACATCGCAGGCGGTGTGGAGCGGTTCAATCCTGTGCTGGATATGCTCGGCCGGGTGGAGTGGGACCGGAGGGACCGGCTGGCGGAGCTGTTTGACATCCTGCATCTGCCGGAAAACGACGCGCTGTCCAGAATCCTGATCAGCAAATGGCTGATGCAGGGCGTGGCCATGGCGCGCAACCGGCTTCACGGGGCCTACGGCGCGGACGGCGTGCTGGTGCTCAGCGGCGGGCAGGGCATCGGAAAGACCACCTTTGTCAAAAAGCTGGGGATGCGTCCCGATCTCTACAAGCTGGGACAGTGGCTGGACACCCGGGACAAGGACACCTCCCGGCGCTGCACCTCCGCGTGGATTGTGGAGCTGGGGGAGCTGGAGACCACGCTGCGCAGCGACCTGGAGCGGCTGAAGGCCTTCATCACCTCCGAGCGGGACGAGTACCGGCTGCCCTACGCCCGCGCCGACCAGATACTGGCCCGGCGGACGTCGCTGATCGCCACCTGCAACACGGAGCGGTTTCTCATCGACCCCACCGGCTCCCGCCGGTTCTGGACGGTGCCTGTGGAAAAGATCGACCTGGACCGGCTGGCGGCGCTGGACGCGCTCCAGCTCTGGAAGCAGGCGGAGGCCTCGCTCAACCGGGACGCCCAGGGGTTCCGCCTGACAAAGCTGGAGCAGGAGGCGCTGTTCAGGCGGAATATGGACCACGAAAAGCCCTTGAAGGCGCAGATGGAAATCGAGGATATTTTCTTTGAGGCAAAGAGGAACCCCGGCGGCTATCTGTGGACGGACGTCACCGTATCCGATTTCAAGGCGGAGCACGAGCTGCTCAGGGGCTACTCCGTGGAGCAGATCGGGAAGGCGCTGGACAAGCTGGGCGTATGCTCGCACAGGGTCCAGCAGAATGGGACCCGGAAGTGGCTGCGGACACTGCCCAAGCGTGTCTTCCTGGAAAGTGGCACAGGTGGCATAGCTGTGGCACAGTGAAAACCGTTTCCGCTATGCCACAGGAAAGCGCTGGGGCCCAGCGGTTACAGGGGAAGTGGCATAGGTGGCATAGCAGAAACGCATACCTTTCCCCCTATATATTTATGATGATAAATACCAATGTTATAGAAAGTGCTGTGCCACCTATGCCACTTGCTTTCAAAGCCCTGGGGCCCAGGGGGTTGAGGTGGCACAGCACATTCGTTTTCCGCTATGCCATGGCTGTGCCACGCATGAAAAAACCGCCCGGCCGCAGGCGGAAAAGAGGCAGGATTTGACAAAACGCGGGCCGTGATAGTATAATGGACCGGCCGAACCCGTCAGGGCGAGGCAGGAAGGGCGCTGTTTACATACGGCGGTTGGCAGCTCCCCCGGAAAGGGGGTGAGGCTGATGTGGAAAGCAAAGGTTATTCATGCGCTGCGCGTTCTGTGGATCGCCGCGCTGGTGATATACTTACTGACTGCAAAAGCGTGTTGACCGCCCGGCTGCTCCCCGGACGGTCAACGTAAGTTGATTTGAAGGTGAAGGGCTGACCGTCTTGTAACAGCGCCCTTCTGTTTTTATTATACCCGTCCGCTTCCGTTTTGTCAACGGGAGCGGATTATGTTTCCAATCGGAAAAGAGAGCCGGAGCAGAGCGGGACTGCGCGGAGAATCCGGCTGGACGGAATCGCCGGGAGGCGCAGCCCCCTGATGCTGGCGGAGGGAAACCGTCCTTCCCGCCTTCGCAAGAGACCCCCTGTTTCCCGCGCTTGCGTTTTGGGGCGCTTTCCTGTATAATATAATCGACACACTTGAAAATCGGTAAAGTGCGTCGACGATAGCTTTCATTACGACAGTAAGGAGAATTTCCTTGGATAGAACACAAGTGGTCCTCTCTGCCGGAGCCATCCGGCGGCAGGAGGAGTTTACCCGGCGGATTGCCGCCCTTCACCGCCAGCGGGCCCACCCGCCTCTGGCCATGGTGGACACCTACGGCTGCCAGCAGAATGTGGCCGACAGCCAGCGGATCATGGGGATGCTGCGGGACATGGGCTGCGGCTTTACTCAGGAGCCCGGGCAGGCGGATGTAATTGTCATCAATACCTGCGCCATCCGGGAGAACGCGGAGAAAAAGGTGTTCGGCGTGGTGGGACAGCTGGTTCATGTGAAGGAGAAAAATCCGGAGGCCGTTATCTGCCTGTGCGGCTGTATGGCCCAGCAGGAAATCGTGGCGGAAAAAATCCGGCGGTCCTACCGCCACGTGGACCTGGTTTTCGGACCCCAGGCGCTGTGGAAGTTCCCGGAGCTGCTCTACGGCGTCTACACGGAAAAACGGCGGGTCTTCTCCACCGGCGATGAGTACGGGACCATCGCGGAAGGGCTGCCGGTGGTTCGGGAGAGCGGCGTAAAAGCCTGGGTTTCCATTATGTATGGGTGCAACAACTTCTGCTCTTACTGCATCGTGCCCTACGTCCGGGGGCGGGAGCGGAGCCGGGAGGCGGCGGACATTCTGGCGGAGGTCCGGCAGCTGGCGGAGGCGGGATACAGGGAGATCACCCTGCTGGGCCAGAACGTCAATTCCTACGGCAAGGATTTGGACAGGCCCATGGACTTTGCGGACCTGCTGCGGGAAATCGACAAAATCCCCGGAGAGTACCTGATCCGGTTTATGACCAGTCACCCGAAAGACGCGGGAGAGAAGCTCTTTGAAACAATGGCGGCATGCTCCCACACGGCCCGGCAGCTCCACCTTCCCGTTCAATCCGGCAGCAGCCGGGTGCTGAAGGCCATGAACCGGGGGTATACCAGAGAGCAGTATCTGGAAAAGGTCCGTCTGGCGCGGCAGGCCATGCCGGATATTGTCCTGACCAGCGATATCATCATCGGGTTCCCCGGGGAGACGGAGGCGGAGGCTATGGAAACCGTCTCTCTCATCGAGGAGGTTCGTTACGACGCGCTGTTCACCTTTATTTACTCCCCCCGGCCCGGTACGCCGGCGGCAAAGCTGCCGGACCCCGCCTCCCGGGCGGAGAAGCAAAGGTGGTTTGACAAGCTGCTGGACAGTCAGAACCGGATTTCCGCACAGCTGCATCAGAGCTATGTGGGAAAGACCCTCCGGGTGCTGGCGGACGGGGAGAGCGGGGACGGGCTCTGGCCCTTGTCCGGCCGGACCCACGGGGGAAGGCTGGTCCACCTCAAGGGCGGCAGGGAGCTGGTGGGGCGGTATGCGGACGTGAAGATTACCGGCAGCAACACCTGGGCCCTGTTCGGGGAAGCGCTTTGACACCGCCCTGTACAATGGTGACGGGACTACAGAAAACAGGAGTGATTTTTTACGGCACACTATATCTATGAAACCGCCGCGGCCTACTCCGACGTGGGCCCCGACCAGCGGCTGTCCTTTTCGGGCCTGCTGCGGATTTTGCAGGAGGCGGCCTCCGTGGCCTCTGACGATGTGGGCTACGGCCTGAAGGACATTGCCCGGACCGGCGTTCACTGGATTCTCACCGGCTGGCGGGTGGAATTGATGGAGCGGCCCGGCTGGCGGACAGCGCTGAAGGTGGAGACATGGCCCCGCACGATGGACGGCTTCCGGTCGGACCGGGACTTTCTGGTCTGGGACGGGGAAACGCTGGCGGCCCGGGGAACCAGCCGCTGGGTGCTGATGGATGCCGGCACCGGCCGCCTTACCCGTATTACGGAGGCGGTCCGGGCTTCGTATCTGCCGCAGGCGGACAGCCTCTCTGTTTTTGACGGCGCGGCGCCCGCCGGCCATGGAACCACGCCCGGCGGCGTTCCCGCCGCCTTCGAGACCGTGGTGGGCCGCAGGGATATTGACACCAACCACCATGTCAACAACCTGCACTATCTGGACTACGCGCTGGAAGCCCTTCCGGAGGAGGTTTACCGGCATCTCCCCGGGACCGCGGAGATTGCCTTCCGGCGTCAGATTCTGCTGGGCACTGCCATCCGGGGCCTGTATACCCTGACGGAAGAGGGGAAGCATCAGGTGGAAATTCAAAGCGAAAATGAGGGAAAGGTGATCCATCACGCGTTCATTTGGTTCTATTGAGCGCACAAGGGGGCATATCCTCCGCTGCTTCAGAACCTGTAGTCATACCGCGGCTGTGATACGGGTTTTTACGGAAACAGACCGCGGCAAGTAAGAAAGGGATTCAATTTTATGTGGTTTGACCAATCAGTGATTTATCAGATTTATCCCCTGGGCCTGTGCGGCGCGCCGGAATACAACGACGGGGAGCCTTCCCGCCGCATTCTCCGGATTCTGGACTGGGTGGAGCACATCAAAAGCACCGGAGCGGATACCGTCCTCTTCAACCCGCTGTTTGAAAGCGATAAGCATGGGTATGACACGCGGGACTATTTCCAGCTGGACTGCCGCCTGGGGACCAACGAGGACTTCCGCCGGGTCTGCCGCGCGCTTCACGACGCCGGAGTGCGGATTATGCTCGACGGCGTGTTCAACCACGTGGGCCGGGGATTCTGGGCCTTCCGGGATGTGCAGGAAAAGAAATGGGACAGTCCGTACAAGGACTGGTTCCGCGTGGACTTCGGCGGAAACACCGGCTACAACGACGGCTTCTGGTACGAGGCCTGGGAGGGCCACTACGAGCTGGTCAAGCTGAATCTGGACAATCCCCAGGTGGTCCGGCATCAGTTCGACGCCATTCGCTCCTGGGTGGACCAGTTTGACATCGACGGCCTGCGGCTGGATGTGGCCTATTGCCTGAGTCCGAATTATCTGCGGCAGCTGCGGGAATTTGCCGGTCAGCTCAAGCCGGATTTTGTGCTTATGGGCGAGACGCTCCATGGGGATTACAACCGCTGGATGAACGACAGCGCCTGCCACTCCGTGACCAATTACGAGTGCTACAAGGGGCTGTGGTCCAGCTTCAACTCCATGAATCTCTTTGAGATCGGCCACAGTCTGGCCCGTCAGTTCGGGCCGGAGAACTGGACGCTGTACAAGGGAAAGCATCTGCTGAGCTTTCTGGACAATCACGATGTGGAGAGGATCGCCAGCATTCTGACCAACAAGGAGCATCTGAGGCCCGCCTACGGGATTCTTTTCGGAATGCCCGGCGTTCCGGCGGTCTATTACGGCAGCGAGTGGGGCATGGAGGGACGGAAAAATCAGGGAGACGCCGCGCTGCGCCCTGCCCTGGAGAAGCCGGAAAGCAATGACCTGACCGGGTTTATCGCCAGACTGGCCGCTGCCCGCAAGGGCAGCAGGGCGCTGTGCTTCGGCTCCTACCGGAATGTTGTGCTCACCAACGGACAAATGATTTTTGAACGGGCCTGGGAGGGCGAGCGGGTGCTGGTGGCGGTCAACGCCGGCGGCGCGTCCTATACCGCCCACTTTGACGCAGGGTGCGGAACGGCGGTGGACCTGATCACCGGAGAGAAGCACGATTTTGGCGGCGGCAGCGAGCTGCCGCCCTACAGTGTGCAGTACTGGAAGATGGAGCGGTAAGCCCCTCTCCCTTCCCCCGAGACCCGCAGGGGGGAAGGAAGCGGCAAGCGGCATGGAAGAACGGGGGACCGGCTGAAGAGCTGGTCCTCCGCCTTTTTGTGCGCCGTTTTTTTGACGAAACGCAGAATGACTTGGACAATCCGCAAAGAAAAGTTGTAAAGCTATTGATATAATGATAATGACTTTTACCATATCGATGCAGCCATGCAGTATGCGGGAAGGAAGGATTGCCTGTGATCAGAGTAGGAGCAGTAAATATCGATACGTCGCATCCGATGGGATTTGCGGACGCGATGGCAGAGGACGGACGGATGCGCTATGTAGGCGTTTATAACGACTCCTTCCGCTCAGACGCCGAGGTGGAGGGCTTCGTGGGGCGCTATCAGCTGGAGAAGCGCTGCGGCAGCCTGGAGGAATTGGCGGAGATGTGCGACATCGGCTTCATTCAGGGCTGTGATTGGGACGACCACCTGCGCTGCGCCATGCCGTTTATCCGGCGGGGCAAGCCGGTGTTTCTGGACAAGCCTATGGTCGGCAGCCTGAAAGACTGCCGGACCGTTCAGAATCTGACAGAGCAGGGCGCGGTCATTCTGGGCTCCTCCAGCGCCAGATACGCCTATGAAGTGCAGGAGTTCCTGGCTGTCCCGGAAACAGAGCGGGGCGAGATTGTCACGGTGTCCGGCACCGCCGGAGTGGACGAATTCAACTATGGCATACATATCGCCGAGGCGATCGGCGGGCTGATGGGACCCGGGGCGGAGTGGGTGCGGTACCTGGGCCGGGGACAGGCCGGGGATACGTACTGCGAGAGCTATTATATCCAGTTTGCCAACGGCAAGAGCGCCATGTACAACACTTTTACAGGAATCTGGCAGCCCTTCGCCATCACTGTCATGACCACCAAAACGACCTTCCAGTTCAGGATGGACCCCAACCGTCTCTACGCAGCCCTGATAGAGCAAATTGCAAACCGCATGGAGGGCCGGCCCAACTGCCTGGCCGCGTCGGAGGCGCTTGTGGAAAGCGTGAAGATCATGCTGGCCGGCGGGGCCTCCCGGGCAAGGGGCGGCGCGGCCGTCTGCCTGTCGGAGCTGACGGAGGAAGACCCGGGCTACGACGGCAAACTGTTTTGCCGGGGCTACGCGGCGGCCTCGGGCCCCATGTATGCGCTCTGAAACTGATATGGCGGTATTCACAGGTGCGGGAATATTTGGCGTATGGCAGAATGCTTTACCGCGGCAGGGCGGCAGAAGACCCGCCCGGAGGGCGTGCGCCGCCTGTGAATACGGCTTCCAAGTGTGTATACCGCTTGATGCGGCCGGAAATTGCTGAAACAGCAGGGGAGGAATCCATGAATTTTGCAATCATTGGCTGCGGCGTCATTGCCGAGACCCATGCCAACGCGCTCAAGCGTCTGGCAGAAGAGGACTGTGTCCTGTACGCCTGCTGCGACATTGTGCCGGAAAAGGCAGACGCCTGCGCAGCGCGCCACAATGTGCCCAAAGTCTATTACACGGACGAGGCGGTTCTGGCGGACCCGGATGTGGACGTGGTATGCGTGTGCGTGCCCAGCGGTTCCCATGGCGATGTGACCATCGCCGCGGCCAGGGCCGGAAAGCATATCGTGTGCGAAAAGCCCTTGGAGATCACACCGGAGCGGGCCATCCAGGCGGCCGGCGCCGCCCGCCGGTACGGCGTCAAGATGCAGAGCATCCATCAGCGCAGGATGATGCCCGCCGCCATTGCCGCCCGAGAGGCCATCCGAAAAGGCCAGCTGGGCCGGGTCTGTCTCGCGGAGGCGCAGCTGAAGTATTACCGGGATCAGGCTTACTATGACAGCGCCGGATGGAGAGGCACCTGGGAGCTGGACGGCGGCGGCGCGCTGATGAACCAGGGGGTGCATGGCGTCGATCTCATCCTGTGGATACTGGGCGGTCAGGTGGATACGCTTTATGGACGGGCGGAAACCCTGGCCCGCAAAATTCCGGTGGAAGACACGGCGGCGGCTGTGCTGCGGATGAAGGACGGCGCGCTGTGCGTCATTGAAGGGGCGACCACGGCCTATCCCGGATTTTCCACCGCCTTTTCCATCTATGGGGAGCGGGGAACCATTTCCTTTGACGACTCCGGAGTGAAGGAATGGAACTTCATTGACCCGGAGACCGCACCGCCCCGTCCCGAAGACGGAACCGCCATGGGCGGCGCCGGCAGCAATATCGACATCACCATCGACGGCCATGTGGCGCTGCTGCGGGATCTGGCCCAGGCGGTGCGGGAGGACCGGGAGCCCATACTGCCTCCCGAGGATGCGCTGGCGGCAATCAAAGTCATCTGCGGCATCTATGAATCCTCCCGTACAGGCCGGCCGGTCAGGATATAACTGTTCTTGGGCGAAAAAGGAAGGAGAAAGGCCATGCGTTTTGCAATTATCGGATGCGGCGTGATTGCCGTGACCCATGCCATGGCGTTGGCGGCTCTGCCGGAACAGGAGCTGTATGCCTGCTGTGACATCATTCCGGAGAAAGCGGATGCTTTCGCGGCGGAATACCGGGTGGAAAAGACCTATTATGACTGGCGCCAGCTGCTCTCGGACGGGAAGGCGGAGGCGGTATGCATCTGTACGCCCAGCGACCTCCACGGGGAGATGGCCGTCGCCGCCATGAGGGCGGGCAAGGCGGTTGTATGCGAGAAGCCCCTGGAGGTAACGGCGGAGAGAGCCCAGGCGGTGGTGGACGCCGCGGAAGAGACCGGCGCGAAGGTACAATGTATTTTTCAGCGCCGCCTGCTGCCGGCCGCCCGCACCGTCCGGGAACTGATTGCCCAGGGGAAGCTGGGCAGAATATGTCTGGCAACGGCAGAGCTGAAGTACTACCGGGATCAGGCTTACTACGACAGCGCCGGATGGCGCAATGTCTGCGGCGGAGCCATGCTCAACCAGGGCGTTCACGGCATTGACCTGCTGCTGTGGATGCTGGGGGAGCCGGTGAAAACGATTTTCGGCTATGCCGGCACGCTGGCCCGTCAGACAGGGGTGGAGGATACTGCGGCGGCCCTGCTGACCATGGACAGCGGCGCGCTGTGCGTCATCAAGAACACGACCCTGGCCTATCCGGAGTTTCCCACCGGCTTCTGCATCCACGGAGAGAAGGGGACGGTGGCCTTCGACGACTTGGGTGTGAACACCTGGGAATTCCTGGACAAGGCGGACGCGCCGGCCCATCCGAAGGCGGACCCGGCCTTTGCGCACAGCTCTCCCATCAGTCTGAAACCATACTACGGCAACATGCACGCCTACCTGCTGCAAGACCTTGCGGACGCGGTGAGGGAGGACCGGGAGCCCATGATTCCGCCTCGCGAGGCCATAACCGCGGTGCGGACGATCTGCGGAATTGCCCGCAGCGCCAGCCTGGGTGGGCCGGTCAACTACTGACCGGCAGAAAAGGGAGAAATTATGAAGCTGTCATTTATTACCGACGAAGCCACCCAGAGCTTTGAGGAGGCGGTGGCCTTTGCCGGGCGGCTGGGGTTTGCGGGACTGGAGCTTCGCAGCGTGGAGGAGCAGCCCATTGACCGGATTGCTGTGCATACGCTCCGGGAGTGGCGGAACCGGCTGGAGGCGGAGGGCCTGGCCGCCGCGTGCCTTTCCAGCACTTTTTTCAAATGCGGTTTCGGTGATTCGGACGGTCCGGAGATGGATAAGCTGTCCCGGCTTTGCGACGCGGCGGATATACTGGGCTGCGGCCTGATCCGGGGCTTTGCCTTTTTTCGCCCGGAGGAAGGGGCCTTGCCGGCAGATGTGCTGGCCTCCCGGTTTGAAAAGCCCGCCGTCCTGCTGAGGGCGCGGGGAAAGCGGCTGCTGCTTGAGGCGGACCCCAGTGTGAACACCGCCAATCACGCCTCTCTTGGCGCGCTGCTGGACAAGCTGGACCGGAAATGCTTCGGCGCCGTCTATGATCCCGGCAACAACCTCTTTGACCCGCAGAGGGAGCCTCCCTATCCCGACGGCTACGACGCCATCCGCCCCTGCTTGGCGCATGTCCACGTCAAGGACGCCGTACTGGAACCGGACGGCGTACCCAGGTGCGTGGCGCCGGGGAGAGGGCTGGTGGATTGGCCGCGGGTCCTCCGCCGGCTGTCTGCGGACGGCTATGACGGGTGGCTCTCGATTGAACCCCACTACCGCAAGCAGGCGGTGCTGACGGAAGAACAGATGCGGCTTCCCCTGGGCAGCCGCTTTACGGCAGGCGGCATGGAGGCTGCCCGGGAGAGTGGGCTGGCCCTGGCGTCTCTGCTGGCGGAGATGGAAAGCGAGATGCGGGATGGTCATACGTAATGTCCGGGTAGTGTCCCGGGGGCTGGAGATTCCCGGGGATGTGGCGGTGGAAGACGGCCGTATTGCCGCAATCGGCTCTCCGGGCAGCCTGCCCGGCCCCGGGCTGGACGGGGAGGGCCTCTATCTCTCCCATGGCTTTATCGACAGCCATGTTCACGGCGGCGGCGGCCATGATTTCATGGACGCGACCCGGGAGGCCTGGCATGGAGCGTCCGCGCTGCACCTGCGCCACGGAACTACCGCCATGGTGCCTACGACCCTGGCTGCCGGAAGGGACCAGCTGCTGGCCGTTTTTGCGGCCTATCGCGCCTGCCGGTCCGGCTTTCCTGACGGAGCAAAATTTCTGGGCATCCATGTGGAGGGCCCCTATCTGGCCCCGGAGCAGTGCGGCGCCCAGGACCCCGCTTTTATCCGCGATCCGGACCCGGAGGAATACGAAGCCCTGATGGAGGCGTGCCCGGATATTCTGCGCTGGACCATTGCGCCGGAGCGGCCCGGGGCCTGGCGGATGGGAGAGTGGATATCCCGGCGGGGAGCGGTCCCCTGCATCGGCCACTCCTCCGCCGCCTACGAGCAGGTGCGGGAGGCGATGCTTCACGGCTACCGCCATGTGACGCATCTGTACTCTGCCACCTCCACGATTGTGCGGCGGATGGGGTTCCGGCACGCCGGTATTGTGGAGAGCGCCTACCTGCTGGAGGGGCTGACCAGTGAAATCATTGCCGACGGCTGCCATCTGCCGGCGTGCCTGCTGGAGATGGCCTACCGCTTCATCGGTCCGGACCGGCTGTGTCTGGTGACGGACGCCATGCGGGCCGCCGGTCAGACCGGGGGCGAGAGCATCCTGGGCGGCCTGGAGAGCGGCCAGCGGGTAATCCTGGAGGACGGCGTGGCCAAGCTGCCGGACCGGACAGCCTTTGCCGGCAGCATCTGCACTGCGGACCGTCTGGTGCGGAACATGGTCCGTCTGGCGGGGGCCAGCGTAGCGGATGCGGTGAAAATGGCAACGGAGACCCCCGCCCGGATTCTGGGCCTGTCGGACCGGACGGGCCTGCTGGCGCAGGGCAGGGCGGCGGACCTGGTGATGTTCGATGAAGACATCCATATAAAATTGGTTATGACGGACGGCGTTATCCGCTGGAGGGCGCATGACGGGAAAGGCGGCTGAAATGAAACAGGAGTTTATGCGGGATGCGCTGCGCGTCCGGATCTATGAAACAAGAGCGCAGATGGGCGCGGCGGCAGCGGCGGATATTGCATCCGCCGTTGAGGGGGTGCTGTCGCAAAAGGCCCACTGCTCCATGATTTTTGCCGCGGCTCCCAGCCAGAGCGAGGTGCTCGCGGCTCTGGCGGCATCAGAGCTTGACTGGGGCCGCATTCATGTGTATCATATGGATGAGTACATTGGTCTGCCTGCTGACGCCCCCCAGGGCTTTGCCAATTTTTTGCGCAGAGCGCTTTTTGAAAAAGTTCCCCTGGGGCGGGTTTGCTGTCTGAACAGCCAGGAGGAACCGGAGAAGGAGGCCGCCCGTTACAGCGGCCTGCTGCGGGAGGACCCGGCGGATATTGTGGTAATGGGCGTCGGAGAGAACGGGCACATTGCCTTCAACGATCCGCATGTGGCGGACTTCAATGACCTCGCTTTGGTGAAGCCGGTGAAGCTGGACCCCGTCTGCCGGATGCAGCAGGTGCATGACGGCTGCTTTGCCCGGTTGGAGGAGGTGCCTGAAATGGCGGTCACTCTGACCGTTCCGGCCTTGTGCCGGGCCGGGGAGGCTTTTTGCATTGTCCCCGCAAAAACCAAGGCATGGGCTGTAAAGGAGATGCTGGAGGGAAGGGTGGATGAACACTGTCCTGCCTCCATCCTTCGCAGACATTCCAAAGCTGCGCTATACCTGGACAGGGACAGTGCATCCCTGCTGTGAAAGAGGAGGTCATTCTTGGATGGGACAGATCGAGCGTCTTGCTTTTACCGGCATGCTGCCGGAGGGCTTTGGGCAGGCCATGGAGCAGATAGGTCCTCTGGTTGGATTTTCCGCCGGTGAAGACGGAATCCCCGTGGAGGTATTCCGGGGCGCGGGCCCTTCGGCGGAGAAGCGGAGAGGAAAAATCCGGCTGGGCTGGAAAAAGCCGGTTCATCTGTACCGGGCGCTGTCCCTGCTGCGGGACGGCTGGGACAGGGAGGAATGGCTGCGGGAAGAAACGCCCTGCTTTGAAACCGGGATGATGTTTGACGTTTCCCGCAATGCGGTGCTCCGGACGAAAACCTTGAAAACACTGCTGTGCCGGATGGCCCTGATGGGCATGGACGTGGGGATGATGTACACCGAGGACACCTATGAGGTGCCTGACGAGCCCTACTTCGGCTACATGCGGGGGCGCTACTCCATGGCGGAGCTGCGGGAGCTGGACAGCTGCGCCGCCGCTTTGGGCATTGAACTGATCCCCTGCATTCAGACCCTGGGCCACCTGAACCGGGTGCTCCACTGGCCCGCCATGACCCGCTACGCCGACAACGGCGAGGTGCTGCTGGCAGACGAACCGGAGACCTACCGGCTGCTGGAGCGGATGATTACTGCGGCCAGCGCTCCATACCGGACCAGGCGCATTCACCTGGGGATGGATGAAGCCCACGGCATCGGTCTGGGAGCCCATCTGCGCCGGCATGGATATGAATCGCCCCACGCCATTATCCTCCGCCACCTGACGAGAGTGACGGAGATCACCAGCCGGCTGGGACTGGAACCCATCATGTGGAGCGATATGTATTTCCGGCCCGACTCCCCCACCAACGGGTACTATGACAGCGGAGAGCCTACCGCGGAAGCCATTGCCAGCGTGGTCCCCGGGGTGTCGCTGGTGTACTGGGACTATTACCACAACACCGAAGAGGAATACCGGATCATGCTGGACAAGCATAAAAAGCTGTCCGGCACGCCTCTCTTTGCCGGCGGTGTGTGGACATGGACAGGACCGGCTCCGGACTATGAAAAGACGGTCCGGACGACGGTCCCCGCGCTGACAGCCTGCAAAAAGGCGGGAGTGCCTCTTGCGCTGGCTACCGCCTGGGGGGACAATGGGGCGGAGGCCAATTTGCTTACCGCACTGCCGGGGATGCAGCTGTATGCGGAATTTGCCTATACCGGCGAATATGATCCGGCGTGGCTGGCCCGGCGGTTCCGGGTGTGCTGCGGCGGTGAAATCCAGCCTTTCCTTGGTTTGTCGCGATTTAACACCGTACCGGGGATGCGCGCCACCGCCACCCGGCCGGTGAACGCGGCCAAGTTCCTGCTGTATCAGGACCCGATGGTTCAGCTGTTTGCCAAGGACACCGAGGGCCTGGCAATGGCGGAGCATTATGCCGCTCTGGCAGAGGAGTACGCAGGCTATGGGGCGGCGGAAGGGCTTTACGGGGAACTGATGGAGTTTTACGCCCAGCTGGCCCGGGTGCTGGCGGATAAATGCCGCTGGCATGAGAATATCGCCGGAGCCGTGGCCCGGAAGGACCGGGCCGGGGCGATGGAACTGGCCGAGGCCCTGAGGACGGCTGCGGACAATACCGGCGTTCTGCGCCGGCTCTGGCGGACGATGTGGCTGGAGACCAACAAACCCTATGGCTTTGAAGTGATCGACGGCCGCCTGGGAGCGGTGGAGGCCCGGCTGGAAACCGCGCGCGTCCGGGTCGCCGCCTGGGCCGGCGGCGATGAAGCGGAGCTGCTGGAGGAACTGCTGGAGGAGCCCCTCCCCTATACGCAGCGGGAGAACGGCGCGCTGACCGGCAGCTACGCAGTCAGCGAAATTGTTTCCGCCTGCAAAATCGATTTGTAGGTATCATTGACGCGAAAGGAGCGTGACCTCTATGTCATATCCTGTCACCTTTGCCATCTGCGGCTGCGGCAGCCGGGGGCTGGACGCCTATGCCTCCTATCAGAAAGTCCATCCCGGGAAGATGAAAATCATTGCCGGAGCGGACAGCCGTCCGGAGCGGCTGGAAGCGCTGCGGGCAGAATACGATGTACCGGAAAAAAATCTGTTTTCCTCCGGCGAGGAGATGCTGCGCCGGCCCCGGCTGGCGGATGTTATGATTATCGCCACACAGGACCGCCAGCATGTGGCCCAGGCGCTGCTTGCGCTGGAAAAGGGGTATCATCTGCTGTTGGAAAAGCCCATTTCTCCTGACCTGGAAGAGTGCCGCCGGCTTCAGAAGAAGGCCCATGAAGCCGGCCGGGCGGTGGTTGTGTGCCACGTTCTGCGATACACCAGGTTTTACGCCGCGCTGGAAGCCATTCTGCGCCGGGGTGAGATTGGCAAAATTCAGACCATTGACGCAGTGGAACATGTGGCGTACTGGCATCACGCCCACAGCTATGTCCGGGGCAACTGGCGCCGGTCGGATGAGAGCAGCCCCATGATCCTGGCCAAAAGCTGCCATGACATGGACATCCTCCGCTGGCTTGCCGGAGAGCCGTGTCTGAAGGTGCAGAGCTTTGGCTCCCTGGACTATTTCCGGGCGGAACGGGCCCCGGAGGGCGCGGGCCGCCGCTGCCTTGAGGGATGTGCCTGCAAGGAAAGCTGTCCCTATGACGCGGAGAAAATCTATCTGTCCAACCCCCGCAGCGGCGTACGCTGGGTGCAAAAGGGCTGGCCCTGTTCGGTGCTGACGCCTGACCCCACAGAACAGAGCGTTCGGGAAGCGCTGAAAAAGGGCCCGTATGGGCGGTGTGTGTTCCACTGCGACAACGACGTGGTGGATCATCAGACGGTGAATCTGGAATTTGGCAGCAATATTTACGCAACCTTTACCATGACCGCCTTTACGGAGCTGTGCCGGCGCACCATCAAGGTGACGGGCACGCTGGGCGACATAGAGGGCGATATGGACGCCAACACCCTCTTCCTCCATCGCTTCGGGCAGCCGGAGCAGGTGATCGACCTGGGAGATGTGAGCAATGAATTTGCCGGTCATGGCGGCGGCGACATGGGGCTGATGGAGGGCGTGTGCGAACTGATCGCCTCTGGTGGAACGGAGGGGCTCACCGGTATCGACGTCTCCGTGGAGAGCCATGTAATGGCTATGGCCGCAGAGGCGTCCCGCCTGGCGGGCGGCCGGACGGTCACACTGGCGGAGTTCTGCCAGATATAGAAGGAAAGACAGGGAGATTTTATCCCGGCGGCCATCCGTCAGAAGCATCCTGGAACAGAAACAGCGTGTGATCAAGCGGCGCCCGAAGGGCCGGTGTGGGGAGACTGTGGAGAGAACTGCCCTGCACCGGCCCTTTTCCGCCATAAATACGGATTCTCAGAAGAGGTCCCGGACAGAGTCAACGACGCCTGCGCGGGTAAATGCGTCTGTAAACGCAAAGGGGTTTCCATCCCGATCCACCAAAGAAGACTGGGATGCGAGATCCATGCGCTGATAGCGAATCTCCACCGGCAAAGGAGACGGCAGCCGGTAGGGAGGAACCTGCGGACCGCGGCGGGCGGCGTCCAGGACGGTGCGGTAGATATCCTCGCACACGGCGGCGGGGTGGCGGCTGATGGCGCTGGTCCAGGAGAGACTGCGCTTGGTTTCCACGGCGGCGACAGGACCAAAGAAGGCCCGGGCCTCGTCAACGCAGCGGTCGTCGGAGGCACAGAACAGGACCGGCACCCCCAGCTCTCCGGCATAGGCTCCGTCAATCGCCAGCTCTCCCGCCGGCTGACCGTTCAGCCGGTAGCTCTGAAAGGTTTTGGAGCTGAAGGTGTGAGCCAGTACGGCGTCCCTGGTGCCTTCCATGGCGTGGTAGCCGATGAAGAGCACTGCCGTCCAGTCGGGCTCCAGTCCCACAAAGCGTCCCCGGTGTCCCGCGCCCAGCAGTATCCGGCATCGGGGGTCCAGCAAATCGTAGTCCAGGTTTACCCCTGTGCCATGGGCATCCCAGACCAGAACCTCCGCCGCCCCGGAATCAAAGAGGGCCCGGGCCGCCGCCGCCGCTTCCCGGGCCGCCTGCCGGCACGCAAAGCGATAGTTCTCCCCATTGCCCAGACCGGCGCCGGACTGGCCCACCGCACAGGCCACCCCCTCGCAGTCCACCGCGATATAATACTTTTTTTCCATAGGAAATCCCCTTTCTTTCAGAGCCTGTTCCGTATCCTGACGTGCATGACTTGACAGGGAATTTTTCCGGCAAGGCAAAAAGCCCCGGCAATCCTGACGGACTGCGAAGGGTTTTGACAAGGTCCGGGCGGAAAATCTGCTGTCATGATGTGAGCGGAGAGATGCCGGACAGGTTTTCTGTTGGTCTTTTGGCGGCAGTATACCACGATCTCCTCTGGAAAGCAACGAAACTCTTGACCTTTTGTCAAAAAAACCATGCAAATTTTCCAACATTTTATGCAGGCCGCACAAAATTATACAATGCGACAAACTAAAGCAAATTATTTGAATGATTTGCAAAGAAATCTTGGATTATTTAAGCTAGAATAGATGCATAGAGAAAATATGCCGCAACGGGGCAGACTCTCTATCAAGATAAAAATTATTGAGGAGGATGAAACATGAAATGGAAGAATCGGGTTTTCGCGGCGTTTGCGGCGATATTGATGCTCTGCACGCTGCTGGCTGGCTGCGGCGGAGACACCAACGACCCCGCGCCTGCTGCACCCCCGGCGGCAGCTCCCGCGCCCAGCGATGGCAATAGCCCTGCTCCGGACAGCGGCAGCGTGCCCGCCCCCGCCGGCGATAAGACGCTGAAGCTGTATTTGGCGGGTTTCCAGAATCTGGACCCCCAGATCTGGAGCTGGGGAACCCATGCCGACCGCATGGGGATTTTTGAAGGTCTGACGATCCTGAACCCGGACTTTACCACCCGTCTGGCCAACGCCGAGAAGCTGGAGCATGACGCCGGCTATACCGTTTGGACAGCTACCTTGCGCAAGGACTTGCAGTGGTCCGACGGAACTCCTCTGACTGCGGAGGACTACTACTATTCACACCAGCGCATCATTGATCCGCAGTACCTTCAGGGCAAGACCAGCGCCTTCAACACCAACGCGCCCATTCTCAATGCGCTGGAGTGCCAGAAGGCTGAAACCGGCTTTGACCAGGTGGGCATCAGAGTGCTCGACGACTACACCATTGAATACACGCTGGACACCCCCTGCGCCGACTTTGACGTGCGCCTGGCGGAAAGCTGGGCTCTGCCGGTACCCCGGCACACGATTGAGCAATACGGAGACGACTGGACAAAGCCCGAGAATATTGTAGTTAACGGCCCCTACATTCCCACCGCCCGCGAGGAAGACGTACACCTGACGCTCGGCCCCAACCCCAACTACTATGAGACGCCCGCGCTGGAAGAGATTCATCTGTATACCGGCACACAGAACCAGCTGCTGGCCTATCAGAACGGCGATATCAATGTGGCCACTCTGACCGCCGCCGACATTGATGGCGTCATGGCCGATCCTGCTTTGTCCGGCCAGGTGCAGGTGTTTGACACCTCTGTGCTGAGCTTTATCGGATTGCTGAAAGGACAGAACGACGTTCTCCAGCGCAATCCCCTGCTCCGGCAGGCGATCAGTCTGTCCATTGACCGCGAAACCATCGCGCAGGCGGTCAACAAGAATACCGTTACCGCCGCCAAATCTCTGGTATATCCCGGCTTTGCCAGCTGGGCCAATGATCTTGACATCGTGGAGTACAATGTGGAAAAGGCCCAGCAGCTGATGTCTGACGCCGGTTATCCCGGCGGAGAGGGACTGGGCACAATGACGCTGCTGATGAGCGGAACTCCCGGCGCCGACACACTGGCTATCGCTGACATGATCTCCAAGGGCACCGGCATCCAGATTCAGATTGTCAATCTGGAGTGGGCGGCTTACGTCGTAGACCGCGACGCTTTCCATGAAGACGATACCTGGGGCATTTACCTTGACGCCTGGAATACCTCTGTGGCCAATGTGGGCGGCGGATTCTCCAACTACCAGTTTGACATGCGCGTAGGCAATCTGGAGACGGACGCCCTGCGTGACTTCGCCGCTGCCAGCCGCGCTGTGGCCGGCGAGGAGGCTGCCCGCCAGACCTGCAAGAACGAGAAAGCGAACGAGTATGCGGAAAAGTATGAGAAGCTGCTGAAGGAGAGCGACCCCACAGCCATCAATCAGGGCTACAGGGAATTGGAAACAATGCGTCTTGAGGACGCCTCCTGGATTCCCCTGTGGTGGGGCAAAACCACGCTGCTGATCCAGCCCTCTATCCAGGGTTATGTGGGCAATCCTCTGCTGCTCAACAGTCCTCCCTTCTATTTCAAGGATGTTTCCAACGGCTGAGCTCTTTTCTCGGAATTGGAACAGGGAAGCAGATATGGGTCTGCATCCGTGAGTTTTTGAACCGGCATAGCCGCCGCAGCTCCTCAGGGGCTGCGGCGGCTATGGGATAAGCATCCCCCGGCCGTTCTGCGTGAGCGGTCCGATTTTTAAGGAAAGAGAGGTATCCCGCGTGCTGCGTTATATAGCAAAGCGTCTGGCCTATATTTTTCTTGCGGTTCTTGTGATTTCGGCGATTACCTTCGCGCTGCTGCAGCTGGCTCCCGGCAACTATCTGGAGACCCAGCGCCTGCTGGAAAAAACGATGACTGACGCCACTGTCAGCGCTCAGATGAAAGAGGCTTGGGAGAAGTTCTATGATCTGGACAAGCCTGCCGTTTACCGCTATGGCAAATTCCTGGTCAATGCAGTTCAAGGCAAGTTTGGTCCGTCCTACAAGTACCCCACGCAGAACATTGAAGATATCATCGGCCGCACGCTGCCGATATCGGCGAGGCTGGCGCTGATGGCTATTACGGTGGCGCTGGCGGTGGGGATACCGCTGGGAATTGTCGCGGCCGTGAAGCAAAACCGGATATTGGACCGCATTGTCATGCTGGTGTCCATGATCGGCTCCAGCGTACCGGCTTATGTCACGGCAGTGCTGCTCTCCTGGGCCCTTGGCGTGGCCCTGCATCTGCTGCCGGTTATCGGATGGGGCGACGCGGTCAACTATGTCCTTCCGGTTATTTCTCTCTCCCTGGGGCCGGTCGGGACGGTGACAAAGTATACCAGAACAACTCTGGTGGAAACCTTTCATCAGGAATATATCCGGGTGGCCCGGGCCAAGGGAGGGAATTTTTTTCAGGTCACATTCAAGCATGCCTTGCGCAACTCCCTG
Organism: uncultured Oscillospiraceae bacterium; assembly: GCA_910579725.1. Lineage (GTDB taxonomy): Bacteria > Bacillota > Clostridia > Oscillospirales > Oscillospiraceae > Pelethomonas. Next base: position 76,371 of record CAJTUD010000006.1, read on the forward strand.
ATTCCCCTGGTTACAGTGATTGGCCCCATGGTGGCGTCCCTGACGGTAGGGACGGTGTTTGTGGAGAACATGTTCGCCATTCCCGGTCTGGGCCAGTACTACGCCAGCGCGGCCATCAACCGGGACTACCCCATGGTGATGGCCACCACGGTGGTGTTTGCCCTGCTTGTCATGGGGATGAACCTGCTGGTGGATATCCTCCACGCAATGCTGGACCCCCGGGTCAAGAAGAGCCTGACACAGAAAGGAGGCTGAAGGACATGGGAAAAAAGACGTCCGGACGGATGCACAGCCGCACGATGATGATTCTGGCCCAGTATTTTACCAACAAGATGGCGGTGTTCTGCGCCAGTCTCATTGCGGTGCTGATATTGATGGCCATTTTCTTCCCCATCCTTTCTCCCTACCATTATACCGATGTGGACTACACCGCCCTGTATGCCAAACCCAGCGCCGAGCACATCCTGGGCTGCGATGCGGCAGGACGGGATATGCTGATGCTGCTGTGCTACAGCCTGCGCAACGCGCTGATCGTAGGCGCGGGGGCGGGAGCGGTGCAGCTGGTCATCGGACTGGTGCTGGGCGGCGTATCCGGCTATTTTGGCGGACGGATTGACAACGTGCTCAGCCGGGTCATTGATATCATGTATGGATTTCCAACGTTTCTGTTCAATCTGATTCTGGTGCTGCTGCTGGGGCGGAGCCTGTTCACCATCCTGCTGGCAATTGGACTGACCAGCTGGGCTCCCATGGCCCGCCTGGTACGCAGCCAGGTTATCACAGTCAAGCAGAGCGACTATGTGGAGGCTGGCCGCGCGCTGGGCGCTTCCAACGCGCGGATTCTGTTTCATTACATTCTGCCCAACTGTCTGGGTCCGATTGTCATCTGCCTGACCCAGGGCATCCCCGCGGCTATGTTTGCCGAGTCCGGTATGTCTCTGATCGGTCTGGGCATCCTGCCGCCCATGCCCAGCTGGGGCGGTCTGATCACCACGGGGCAGCAGTTTATTCTCTATTATCCCCACATGATCCTCTTCCCTGCGCTGAGCTTTGGCATCACGGTTCTGGCCTTCTCCTATGTGGGCGACGGACTGCGGGACGCCTTTGATCCGCGCCAGATTCATTGAAAGGGGGAGCCGGTTTGTCAGAAATTATTTTGGAAGTCAGGAACCTGCGAACCCAGTTCAAGCGAAAGGACGGCGTGGTCAAAGCTGTGGACGGCGTTTCCTACGCCCTTCGGCGGGGCGAAACGCTGGCCATTGTAGGCGAGTCCGGCTCCGGCAAGAGCGTCAGCGTCACCAGCGTGATGGGACTGATCCGCACAGGCCGTCAGGCCACCGTTCAGGGCGAGGCCATCTTCAAAGGGCAGGATCTTTTCAAGCTGCCCGGCCGGAAGCTGATGGAAATTCGGGGCAATGAGATTTCCATGATCTTTCAGGACCCCATGAGCTCCCTGAATCCCACCATGAAAATCGGAGAGCAGATCATCGAGCCCCTGCTGTGGCACAGGAAAGCTGACCGGGCGCAGGCCAGACAGCTGGGACTGAAGCTGCTGGAGGAAGTGGGCATCCCCAGTCCCAGGGAGCGGTTCAACAGCTATCCTTTTGAATTCTCCGGCGGAATGCGCCAGAGGGTCATGATTGCCATGGCTCTGGCCAGCAGCCCTGATCTGCTCATCGCTGACGAGCCCACCACCGCCTTGGACGTTACCGTTCAGGCGCAGATTCTGGGGCTGATTCAGAAGATGCAGCAGAAAAAGAATATGGCCATTATTCTCATCACCCACGATCTGGCGGTAGCCTCCTCCTTTTGCAGCCGGGTGATTGTCATGTATGCCGGGCATGTCATGGAGGAGGGGCCCATGTCCGACTTTATCCGCAATCCCGTCCATCCTTATGCCCAGGGACTGCTTCACTCCACTCCGGTGCTGGCAGACGGGCAGAAACGGCTGGAGGCCATCCCCGGTCAACCGCCGAATCCCAAGAATTTGCCTCAGGGCTGTCCGTTTGCCCCGCGCTGCGGCAAATGCATGGATATTTGCCGCAGGACGGCTCCGCCTGTGACGGAGGTTTCCGCGCAGCACAACGTATATTGCTGGCTTTGCAGCGCGGATAGCCGGCAGGGAAAGGAGGCCGGCCATGGCGGATGAGATCATTGTGCGGGCGGAAAATATCTCCAAGCACTTCAAGGTTGGCCGCCAGACCCTGCGGGCCGTGGACGGCGTCTCGTTCCAGCTGAAAAAGGGCACTACCCTGGGCATCGTGGGTGAATCCGGCTCCGGCAAGTCCACGCTGGCCCGGGTGGTCCTGGACCTCATCCCTGCCACCTCCGGTTCGGTAGAATTCATGGGAGAAAATTTTTTCCAGCTGTCCAAAGAAAAACGCCGCCTGCTGCGCCGGGAAATGCAGATTATATTTCAAAATCCTTTTCTCTCCCTGTTCCCCCATATGTCTGTCAGCGCTAACATTGCCGAGCCCTTTATCGTCAACAAGAAGTCTTTCGGTTCGCTTGGCAGGGCGGAATTGAACGAGCGGATTTCCGGACTGATGGACTTGGTCGGCGTACCCAGGGAGCATGCCGGCATGTATCCCCATGAGCTGTCCGGGGGGCAGCAGCAGCGGGTGGGCATTGCCCGGGCGCTGGCTTTGAATCCAAAGCTGATTGTCTGCGACGAGCCTGTGTCCAGTCTGGATGTATCCATCCAGGCCCAGATTCTCAATCTGCTTCTGGACCTCCAGCAGCAAAAGGAGCTCTCTTATATTTTCATCGCCCACAATCTGGCGGTGGTGGAGTATATCTCTACCCATGTGGCAGTGATGTATCTGGGCAAACTGGTAGAATATGCGGATACCCGGGAGCTCTACCGCAGTCCTCTGCACCCCTATACCAGGGCCCTGATGGAGAGCGTGCCGCAGGTGTCCGAGAATGGAGGGGAGTTCCATGGCATGGAGGGAGAGATTCCCTCGCCCCTGAATCCGCCCAAAGGCTGCCGGTTCTGTACCCGGTGCGCCCAGGCCTCCGACCGCTGCCGGGAGGAGGAGCCTGCTTACCACGAAGCGGCTCCTGGACACTATGCGGCCTGTCATCTGTACGATTAACAGGCAATAGAGAGAATTGCTATGAAAAAAATTGTACTTCTGCCGCTGGATGAGCGGCCCTGCAACGCAAAATTCCCTTCCCTGCTGTTTGACTCCCCCGAGCTGACAGTAGTATGTCCGCCGAAGCTGGGGGACAAGAAAGAACCGGCGGAATATGGCGCGCTGGAGGCGTTCCTGCTGGAGGCATGCCGGGATGCAGACGGATTGGTACTGAGTATGGACATGCTTCTGTACGGCGGGCTGATCCCTTCCCGGCTGCACAGCCTGGAGCAGGCGGAGACAGAGCGGCGGATGGAGCTGCTGCGGATCATCCGCAGGGCCCGCCCGGAGATGCCGGTATTCGCCTTCCACTGCATCATGCGGTGTCCCTCCTATTCCAGCGACGATGAAGAGCCGGACTACTATGGCCGGTTCGGCAGCGACATTCACCAGCTGGGAGTGGCCCGCCACAGGATGGAAAAGTGCGAAGAGACGGCCGGACAGGAGGCGCAGGCGCTGGAGCGGCGGATACCGCCCCAGGCATTGGAGGACTATTTGACCCGCAGGCGGCGGAATCTGGAGATGAATTTGAAGGCGCTGGAGCTGGCGGAGGATGGGACCATCGATTTTCTGGCCGTTCCCCAGGACGATTCGGCTCCCCTGGGCTTTACCGCAATGGACCAGGCGCAAGTCCGTCTGGCTGTGAGGGAGAAGCGGCTGCAGCGAAAGGTGCTGATCTATCCCGGAGCGGACGAACTGGGGCTTACCCTGACCGCCCGGATGATAAACCGGCTGTACAGCCGCTGTCCGGCGGTGTATCCTCTCTATGCCAGCGAGGGAGCGCCCTTTGTGATTCCTCCTTTCGAGGACCGGCCTCTGGGAGAAACCGTTCGCTGCCAGATCGCAGCTGCGGGCTGCCGTCCGGCGGCATCGCCGGAGCAGGCGGACCTGATTCTTGCGCTGAGCGCGCCGCCGGTGAAGATGGCTGGCGCGGCTGTACAGCCGCGCCAGGATTTGGATTATGACGTGTGCCGCAGTCTGACTCCGTTTTTTCTGGAGATGTGCTTCTGGATGGACCGGGGCAAAGCTGTGAGCATCTGCGACAATGCCTACTGCAACGGCGGCGATCTGGAATTGCTGGCCATGCTGGATGCGGATGGGCGGATGCTGGAAGTGGCTGGATACGCGGGCTGGAACACCTCTGCCAACACCATGGGCACAGCTCTGGCGGAGGGAGTGCGGTATCTGCTCTGGGGAGCGGACAGTACATTTCTGGATTTTTTGGCGCTGCGGTATGTGGAGGACTGCGGCTATGACGCGGTTGTGCGTCAGGCGGCGGCAGAGGAAGACCTGCCGGGAATGGGGCTCGACTACTTCCACGCCGGCAGTCAGGATGGCGAGGCGGCGGCGTGCGTCTTCCGGCGTTTGCAGGCATTTATTGACGCATCCATGCCCTCTGTGGCCCCCCGCCTCCGTCTGAAGCGTGTCCGCCTGCCCTGGAGGCGCATGTTTGAAGCGGATATTGAAGTGCAGGTAATCTTAGAACCTGTATTCACAGGTGTTGAACGCCGTCTGGGCGGGTCTTTTGCCGCC